>NZ_JBFRJM010000020.1:0-66356 GCF_041468865.1 Vibrio sp. 10N.286.52.C3
GCAATCACCGAAATACGCAGCAGTCGGAAAACGGAAAACGCGAACGTAGCGATGTTTACCGTAAAGCTATGAAAAGGTTAGATGATTGATTGCGGTAGAACGCCCAATTAAGGGGTGAGAACGCCAACTACCCTGCCTAAACCATTGTGACATAAACACTTAAACTGAAGTATGCCGAACGCACCATGCATTGGGAATCTGTCTTAAACGCTTGTATGGATAATGGCTTAAATGTCATGACAAATCTGAACAAAAAGTTCGTTTAAGCTAAATTTATCTGCGTCCTCAAGCCGTTGGACGGACTCTAGTTCTGCTAAACCTTGTTCAATGCCATCCGTCATATCAGAAAACGCATTTTGAGCTGATGCCCACAGGCTTATCCATTCTTTTAATGTAGGACGATATGTAAGTTCATGTGCGTACTTGTTTCTAATACTGTTTATTTGACTAAGTACGTCATACGCACTTTGACTAACGATACCGTTATTATGAGCTGCTTTAAGAATACTAAAAAAGCTAGCCTTGCGTAGCTGATGTGCAAGTTCAGGGGTTCGTTCACTTAAACGCTTTCTGAGCATGAACTCAACAACCATATGCCCTTGTAGAAACCAACCAAGATCTGGACGCTCATTAAGAGTCTCATAATATATGTCCATTTCTTCAACAATATCAGCCATAAGCCCTCTGATTTTTAAGATATGATTATTAGCCTAACAGCTATATTAGACAGAATAATTCTGCATTTTGTCCCTGAAACAATTCTGTCTAGTTTCCAAGACACACTACACTTGGTCTAATAACTCATTTAATAACATAATCTTACCTACTTATCTTCGTATCAAACATGACGAAAAGCAGAAATTTTCCATATAGTTTCTGGAAAATGCAGAAAACTCCCTAATGTGTGAGTAAACCGCAATTCAGGCTATGAAGGTTGTATCTTGGAAGTTGTATTCTCAAACAAAAACGCCGACATGATTGTCGGCGTTTACGCTGTAGGTATGGATAAGTAAGAGGAAGTAACTACTTCGCCATAGTACTCAAAAACTCGGCTTCGAACTCTTCATCGGCTTCTCTTGTTAGGCACTCCACCAGCCAGTCGATGCTTTGATGGTCTAGCTTACTGTTCACCACGAAGGCTTGCTTTACACCAGATTGACCCAGCTTGGCAGAGCCGTAGTTCTTGAATGATTTATTGCCGTGGTAATGGAGTGATTTAATCGCTTCTGCGTCAGGTTCTGGCAAGGCATCGAGGGTATTAGCAAGCTGAATAACCAGCTCCATAGGGTTCTTAGATGATGAGATGCGATACAGAAAACCGCCCTCCACTCTTTGGCGAACCCAGTAATCAAAGCCACTGCAGTCCATCACTTTGTCGCTGACCAGTGCGGCTTCACTACGATAACCACACGGCTCTACGACAACAGGTGTGTGTTTGAATTCTGGCTGACCTGATGCGGCATCGGTATGAGGCAAGATTAGTTCGCATGGTTTGCTGTCTTTGGCGGTGGGTGCGTTCCAGTGGATAGGCATGAAGACTTGTTCGCGGCGCATCTCTTTGGTCACTACTAAGCGGGCTTGGCACTCCCCTTGTGCGCTGCGCACTTTCACCACTGGATTAATAGTGGCGTGGTTGAAAGCATCTAGCCCAAACTCATCCAAGTTCAGTTCTGAAACGGTATCTGGGTGCATCGCAACAAAAGGCTCAGGGGTATGCTCACCTAAACCTGCCGCCAAGCCTGTGCGGCTCATGGTGTGCCATTGGTCTCGGATTCGCCCTGTGTTCATGATAAGTGGGAATTCCAGGCTGGTATCGGCAATCGGTTTGTCGTGCTCAACTGCAATAAACTGCGCTTTGCCAGATTCTGTAAAGAACTCACCATTGGTGAACATACGCTGCTCAATGATCTCTGGTTGATACTCAAGCACTGGCCATTGCTGTGGAGTAAGTTCGCCATAGCCTTTCTCATCCAGTTGCGTGAGTCCAATTAAGCACAAGTCTCGCGCTTTGCCTGTTTCATTGTCGAGCGCTGTCATCTCGCAATACTCTTTGAAGATCTCGCCTTCGTGGCGGAACTCGAACTGCTCTTTGAATCCCATTTTTTGTGCGACTTCTTTTAATATCCACCAATCGGGTTTGGCTTCCCCTGGGCTTGGTAATATACGGCGTTGGCGTGAGATTCGACGCTCAGAGTTAGTCACGGTGCCCGATTTCTCGCTCCACCCTTGCGCGGGCAGCACTACATCAGCCAAGCGAGTGGTTTCCGTATCGGCAATGCAGTCAGACACCACCACAAATGGGCACTTCTCTAATGCGGCTTTGATTTTTTCGCTGTCAGGCAGGCTCACGACTGGGTTGGTTGCCATGATCCACACGGCTTTGATTTTGCCTTCATTCATGGCATCAAACAGGTCAATCGCTTTTAAACCCGCATGTGTGGCTAAGCTGTCGGTTTGCCAGAACTCGCTGACGGTTTGGTGTGATTGTGGATCACCAAATTCAAAATGCGCCGCTAAGGTATTGGCTAAACCGCCCACCTCACGCCCGCCCATTGCGTTCGGCTGACCTGTTACTGAGAATGGCCCCATGCCCGGCTTACCGATTTTCCCGGTGGCTAAATGGCAGTTAATAATCGCATTCACCTTGTCACACCCTTGTGTCGATTGGTTCACGCCTTGGGAGTAAATGGTCAGCACCTTCTCATTCGATGCAAACAAACTGTAGAACTGTTTTAGCTGCTGCTCTGTTAACCCTGTGAGCTCAGGAACGCTTTTGTCGCCCCAGCCTGATTCGGTATAACCTGACTCTGTATAACGGTAGTGAGTCGCAGATCGAATTGATTCAGTAAAGCCTTGAGTGTGGTTTTCTATGTAGTCTGCATCTAGCTTGTCGTTATCGTCGAGATAGCCCAATAAGCCGTTAAACAGCGCCACGTCTGAGCCAGATTCCAATGCCAAGTGAATGTCTGCGATTTCACAGGTGTCGGTATAACGCGGGTCGATGACGATGACTTTCAATGCAGGGTTGGCTTGTTTCGCGGCTCTTAGCCTCTGGAAAAGTACCGGATGACACCATGCTAGGTTGGAGCCTGTAATCACAACTAGATCGGCTTGCTCGAGATCTTCGTAGCAAACCGGTACTGTGTCTGCGCCAAATGCACGCTTATGCCCGACCACGGTTGAAGCCATACAAAGGCGAGAGTTACTGTCGATGTTGCCACTACCAATGAAGCCTTTCATCAGTTTATTGGCAACATAATAGTCTTCGGTAAGCAGCTGACCAGAAACATAGAACGCAACCGAATCGGCCCCAAATTCTTCGATGGTTTGATTGAATTTGTCTGCGACCAACTGAGTGGCACTGTTCCAATCCAGCTCTTGTTTTTGCTCATTCTGAATATAAGCAGGCTGTGTAAGACGACCTAAAGGCGTGACGGTGTCGCCGAGCGCAATCCCTTTAGTGCATAGCTTTCCATAGTTTGATGGATGATCTTTATCACCACGCACTTCTAGTTTTCCTAACGATGTCGGTCTCGCTTCTATTCCACACCCTACACCACAATAAGCACAGGTCGATTTTATCCAGCCGCTGTTTGAATCGGTCATCCGTTTCTCGCTCAATTATCCATAATTGTAATAACTGAAAATAAGCAAATAACACGCCACTTAATAGCAGCTGATGAATAGCAAATAATTTCATCTAAAAACAACAACTTAATAAAAACACAAATATCAACAACGAACCAAACAGAACTTAACCAAGATCGAAACTTAATTTTTGCACCACCTTGCAGAAAGTTGCACCACAAACGCTCATTTATATAAATCTAACAAAAAATTTACATACCACTTTAGGGGTAATTGCGTACCACCTCTATTTTTTAAGGCACTGAAAATTATAAATAAATTTTTATTTAAATAAACGAACTGTAATCTGGCATCCTCCTTGCTCCACTAAAAACCAAGACTTAGAAAAAACATTTTTGTTTTTCTTGATGATTATGAATTGAGTGGAATCTCAACCCGGTATTCATCTGCTAACGACTAGAAATTAGATGCTAGTGATGGTGGCGCCGAGAATAAGGAATGGATTATGAGCAAGAAGAAAATCGTCGTTGTTGGTAACGGCATGGTTGGACACAAATTTATCGACAACATCCTGCAATCAGACAGTGATGAGTTTGATGTGATTACTTTTAGTGAAGAACCAAGGCTGGCCTACGACCGTGTTCAGCTGACGGCTTACTTTAATGGTAAAAGCGCTGATGACCTGTCATTGACCAGTGAAGAATATTACCAAAGCAACGGCGTGAACTACTTGTTGAATCAGAAGGTTACCAAGCTAGACACCGCCAATCAACAAGTCATCACTGAAAGTGGTCACGTTGAAAGTTACGACAAGCTAATCTTGGCGACCGGCTCATTCCCTTTTGTTCCCCCTATTCCCGGTAACGACCAAGAACACTGCCACGTTTATCGCACCATCGAAGATTTAGACGCCATTGAGCTCTCAAGTAAAGGCAGCAAATCGGGCGTGGTGATTGGTGGTGGTCTGCTTGGCTTAGAGGCCGCAAACGCAGTCAAAAACCTTGGCTTAGAAACCCATGTGGTTGAATTTGCGCCTCGCCTGATGGCGGTTCAATTAGATGACGGTGGCGGTGCCCTATTACGCAGAAAAATTGAAGACCTTGGTGTGCAAGTTCATACCGAGAAAGCGACCTCTGAAATAGTCGATGGCGAAAACGCTCGCTACCGCATGAACTTCGCCGATGGCACCCATTTAGAAACCGACATGATCGTATTCTCTGCGGGTATTCGCCCTCAAGATGAGCTAGCAAGAAGCTCTGATGTCGAAATTGGCGAGCGCGGCGGTATTGTGATCAACAACCACTGTCAAACCAATATCGACAACGTCTACGCCATTGGTGAATGTGCCCTTTGGGATAACAAGATCTTCGGCTTAGTGGCGCCCGGTTATTCGATGGCAAAAATCGCGGCTTCGCATATTGTCTCTGACGGTACTGACGACGCTGCGTTCACTGGCGCCGACATGAGCACCAAGCTCAAATTACTGGGTGTTGATGTGGCCAGTATTGGTGAAGTACACGGCAAGACGGAAGGCGCTCAATCGTATACTTATAACGATGAAATTGAACAAGTTTATAAACGCTTGATCATCTCGGCTGACGGCACAAAGATTGTTGGTGCTGTGTTAGTGGGTGATGCAGAAGCCTACGGTTCGCTACTGCAAATCAAACAAAATGACATGCCTCTTCCTGAAAACCCATCCGTGCTAATTTTACCTAACGTGGCCGATGATTCTGGTTCGGCAATGGGTGTTGAAGCTCTGCCTGATAGCGCTGTGATCTGTTCATGTTTTGATGTGACCAAAGGCGATATTAAAGAGGCCGTTTCAGCTGGCTGCACCACGATGGCGGCTCTAAAAGAAACCACCAACGCTTCAACAGGTTGTGGCGGTTGTTCTGCCCTTGCGAAACAAGTTCTGGATAGTGAGCTGAGTAACTTGGGTGTGGAAGTCTCTAACGATATCTGTGAGCACTTTGCTTATTCTCGCCAAGAGCTTACCGACATCATTCGCGTCAACAAAATCAAGACCTTCGACGAGCTGTTAGATTCTCACGGCAACGGATTGGGCTGTACTGTGTGTAAACCGGCTGTCGGTTCGATTCTGGCTTCGTACTGGAACGATTACATCCTTGAAGATCAACATATCGAGCTGCAAGACACCAATGACATCTACCTTGGCAACATGCAAAAAGACGGCACTTACTCGGTAGTTCCGCGTATTGCTGGCGGTGAAATCACTCCAGATAAATTGATTGTTTTAGGCGAAGTCGCTAAAGAGTTCGACCTGTACACCAAAATCACGGGCGGTCAGCGTGTCGACTTGTTTGGCGCACAGCTTAACGAACTGCCTATCATCTGGAAAAAGCTGATTGATGCAGGTTTTGAAACGGGCCACGCCTACGGTAAATCGGTTCGTACCGTGAAATCTTGTGTCGGTAGCACTTGGTGTCGATACGGTGTCGACGACAGTGTTGGCTTAGCGATTCGACTTGAGAACCGCTACAAAGGCCTGCGTTCACCACACAAGATCAAGTTTGCGGTTTCTGGCTGTACTCGTGAATGTGCAGAAGCCCAATCAAAAGATTTTGGCATTATCGCCACCGACAAAGGTTGGAACCTCTACATCTGTGGTAACGGCGGTATGCGCCCTCGCCATGGTGACCTTTTCGCTACCGACCTTGATGAAACCACACTGCTGCAATACATCGACCGCATTCTGATGTTTTACACACGTACCGCAGACCGCCTACAGCGCACATCAGTATGGATGGAGAACCTTGAAGGCGGCATCGAATACCTCAAGCAAGTCGTGATTGAAGACAAGCTCAACGTAGCTGAAGAACTCGAAGCGGACATCGCACTCAACATCGAGAAGTACCAGTGTGAATGGAAAACCACCATTGAAAACCCTGAGAAGATGAAGCGCTTCCAGCACTACATCAACAGTGAAGAAATGGACACTAGCCTCTCTTTCATCAAAGAGCGAGAGCAGCGTTTTCCTAAGCCGAGCTTGAGTGATGCTTCGAATTCAAAACGCGATGAAAAGCTCGCTAAAGCAGACCAAATCGAAGTGACTGAGGTTTCATAAATTTCATCAGGTTCATCAGGTTCATCAGGTTCATCAATAAAAAAATAAAAACTCAATTTTAGACTAGGAGAAAGTCATGGAAAATTGGACAACCGTATGCAGCACCAGCGATCTAACCCCAAACGGGGGAATTTGCGCCAAAGTAGACGATAACCAAGTGGCTATTTTTTACTGCAAGCGCAGCGACACGCTTTATGGGCTCTCTAATTACGACCCTATCGGCAAGGCGAATGTGATGTCACGTGGTATAATTGGTTCATTAAGCGGAGAACCTTACGTGGCCTCACCCTTATACAAGCAGCATTACCACTTAGAAACTGGCGAATGTCTTGAACAGCCTGAGCTCAAGCTCGTGAAATTTGAAGTTCGCAAACAAGGAGAACAAGTTCAAGTTCTCGCACCACTTGCTATCGCCAGTTAACTAAACCGCCGACACCATCATGCAAACGCTTATTAGCGTGCGCAATTTCGGCACAGGGTTTATGCACATTAAAAGCGTTCTAAGTTCGGAAGTAACGCAGGTGCACAAACCGGGTAATTTTCCAGATTTAAAGGATTTAAACCATGGATAACACTAAATTTTCGCTGCTTTCATTTACGGGTAAGATGAAGGTCTTACACCTAAGCTGGATGGCCTTTTTCATTACCTTTGTTGTGTGGTTCAACTTTGCCCCACTACTGCAAATGGTAAAAACTACGCTTGGTCTTTCTACTGAAGAGATCAAAACCCTCCTGATCCTCAACGTTGCATTGACCATTCCGGCACGTGTCGCAATAGGCATGCTAACCGATAGATACGGCCCAAGGTTGGTTTACTCTTCGCTACTCGCGGTCTGTTCTATCCCTTGTTTCATGTTTGCTCTGGCAGACTCTTTCATTCAAGCAGCAATCGCTCGTTTCCTACTGGGCTTCATTGGTGCAGGTTTCGTTGTCGGTATTCGTCTTGTGTCTGAATGGTTCCCACACAACGAACTGGGTACTGCAGAAGGTATTTACGGCGGCTGGGGTAACTTCGGTTCAGCAGCAGCGGCGTTCACACTTCCAACTCTCGCTCTAGCGTTTGGTGGTGAAGACGGCTGGCGTTATGCGGTCGGTATTACCGGCGTAATGAGCTTAGCGTTCTCGTTTATCTTCTACAAAAACGTGTCAGATACACCAAAAGGTTCGACTTACTTCAAGCCTGCTCAAGTAACAGCAATGGAAGTGACATCAAAGGGTGACTTTTTCTTCCTACTTATTATGAAGATCCCTATGTATGCCGCTTTAGCGCTACTGACTTGGAAGCTATCACCAAGCAACATCAACATGTTGTCTGACATGGCGGTTTACTCTGTGTATGCAGGTTTAGCAGCACTTTACGTGTACGAAGTGTCGCAAGTTTGGAAAGTAAACAAGAACGTATTTAAAGAAGAAGTGCCTGAGATTCACCAGTACAAGTTCAAGCAAGTAGCGGTACTTAACGTATTGTACTTCGCAACATTTGGTTCTGAACTGGCTGTGGTTTCTATGCTGCCACTGTTCTTCTCTGAAACCTTTGAATTAACACCGGTTCTTGCAGGTATGGTTGCATCGGCTTATGCCTTTATGAACCTAATGTCTCGCCCAGGTGGTGGTTGGATTTCAGATAAATTCGGTCGTAAACCAACACTGCTTATTCTAACGATTGGTCTTGCTGTGGGTTACTTCGCAATGGGTCAAGTCGACAGCACATGGCCTGTATGGCTAGCGGTTGTTGCGGCGATGGCGTGTTCTTTCTTCGTGCAAGCGGGTGAAGGTGCGGTATTCGCAACGGTTCCTCTAATCAAGCGTCGTATGACAGGTCAAATTGCAGGTATGACGGGCGCTTACGGTAACGTGGGTGCAGTAGTTTACCTAACTGTGTTGTCATTCGTGAGCTACCAAACCTTCTTCTTAGTGATTGCTGCAACAGCGGTACTTGGCTTTGTGACTCTACTGTTCATGGAAGAGCCTAACGGTCAAATCGCCGAAGTAAACGACGATGGCAGTGTCACGCTGATTAATGTTTCAAGCTAGGTCTGTACTATGAAGCATTGATATTATTGAATCGGGAGAAGCACCTTAGCGGATACATCAATGCTAGGTGCTTCGTTCAAAGGCTCTAAGTTCACTAGGGCTTTTGTTCTTCCTAGGATGTTCTGTCAAGGAAGCGGGAAGAAGAACAGTTAAGAAGAAGATCAGTTATGACAATTTCATTCAGCCAAGGGCAAGTCGTCACGCCAGAATCCAACAACCAGTTAACGCTTAAGTTTGGTGGTTATTCGAATAAAGGCATACGTGATGAAAATCAAGACGCCATCATTGTAAAGCACCCCAAAACTCGTACTGAGCAAGAGTTTAAAGGCAGTGTTGCCTGTATTGCAGACGGGGCAAGTTGCAGTGAATACGGCCAGAAAGCCAGTCACACCAGCGTGATGCAGTTTATCGACGACTATTACGCAACTCCCCAAAGCTGGAGCATTCAACGTTCGGCGCAAAAGGTCTTAACGTCCCTCAATTCTTGGCTCTTCAACACGTCTGTTTCTAATATTCATCCCGCACAACAAGTGAACCACAATGCCCTCGTTTCGACGTTCAGCAGCGTGATATTAAAATCAAACACCGCACATATATTCCACGTTGGCGACAGCCGCATTTACTTACTCAGAGATGGAGAATTACGCCAACTGACCCGCGACCACACCCGTAAAAATATGGGACAGAAGCATTATCTTACACGCGCCTTAGGCATGGACAACCAACTCAACGTTGACTATCAAACCCTGCCTATCAAGAAAAACGACTGCTTTATCCTGACATCTGATGGCGTGCACGAGTTTGTCTCTCCCAACACCTTCAAGGAACACATCGACAAACCCGGAGCGGATTTCGAATACGCGGCACAAACCATCTGTAACACGGCTTTAAGCCACAATAGCTCGGACAACGTGAGCTGCTTGATTGTGCAAGTCAGCCATCTGCCTAAACCTTCGCTGATTGAGTTCCATGAGAAGCTGGCTAAACGTGCTATCCCACCCGCTTTAAAGCTCGGGCAAAGTATCGACAACTTCATGGTACTTGAGGTGTTGTATGCAGGATCTAGAAGCCATGTGTATCGTGTGATGCAGAAAGAGGCACAGACCGAGTTCGTGCTGAAAGTCCCTTCCGTCCAATATCACGATAGCCCTTCGCAACTCAGAGCTTTCTTTAATGAACAATGGGCGGGGATCTTGTTAAAAAACAAGAGAGTAATGAAGGTTTACCCGACGCCAGAGAACTCGCAATTCTTATACCAAATCTGCGAATGGGTTGAAGGCATCACGCTAAGACAATGGATGTACGACAATCCAAAACCGTCACTCAATGAAGTACGCGACATACTAGAAAAGATCACTCAAGGCATTCGAGTACTGCAACGTGCAGACATGGTGCACCGAGACTTAAAGCCGGAAAACATCATGATTCAACGTGATGGTGAGGTAAAAATCATCGACCTTGGTGCGGTGTTAGTGAGAGGCCTTGAAGAGGGAGAGCTCACCGACAAAGACGACACTCCATTAGGCGCGGTCAATTACATAGCGCCAGAGACCATCAAGCACAACACGGCCACCACAAGCTCGGATCTGTTCTCTATCGCTGTGATCGGCTATGAGATGCTAACCGGTGCATTGCCCTACTCTGAAATGACTGCCCAATCGCTTAAACAATCTCGCCACCATCAATGGGAATACCAACCCATAACTCAGAAACGAGCGGACTTACCAAGTTGGGTGGATTTAGTGTTACAAAAAGCCTGCGCGGAATCACCAAGCGAACGTCATCAAGTGTTGGGGGATTTTGTAGCAGACCTTTACACACCAAACCAAAGCTTGGTGAAAAGCAAAGCCAAGCAACCTTTGATAAACCGAAACCCAATCCAGTTTTGGAAAGTGTTGGCTTTGTTGCTCGGCATTGTTGCGGTCGTAGAACTGGGGTTATTGTTAAACCCAAGCTAGATACGTTTACGAATTAGCCTAATATAACCGCGTTTAGCCTCGTTTCACTAAGCTTCTTGGCACGAGTTCAATGCCAGCTTGGTAACGCTTAGCCGATGCATTCAGCGCCAAAGCAAAAGCGCTGTCGGCAATTACTTCAAACTGCTGAGGCAGTGAATGGACTTTAAAAGGTAAGAAATCCAATAAACGGTTATCACCAAAGGTTGCCAGCTTTACTTGGCTGATCAGTTCTGGCTTTTCGACCATCACATCCAACACACCTTCTAGTAAGGTATAAGACATAGTGACAATGGCATCAGGCACTGTGCCTTTGGCAATCCAGCCCTCAAAAATCTCACGCCCTGATTCTCTGTCAAAGTGCTCGCCATAACCCACTACCATCGGCTTGTTTTCTGTTAGCCCTGTTTGTTGAGTATGTGCTTTATTCGCCGCTTCAAAACCCAACTGACGTTCACGTGAAATGTTCAGATCAGGCAGTGCACCAATCAAACCAACACTATGAATACTGTCATCAAGAATCGAATGCGTCAGTTCAAATGCAGCCTCGAAATCTTCACTGATCACACAGGCAAAGTGCTCATCATCTAAAGGACGGTCAATCGCAATAACGGGTGTGCCTGAGTTTTGCAGTTTCAAGTAGAACTCATTGGCGTCTGGCATTGAGCTCGCCACCAGCAAGGCATCGATACGACGGCTAACAAGCGCTTCCGCAACTTTACGTTCGGTTTCGGCGTCATCATCTGAGCAACCAATCAAAATTTGATAACCCACTTTACGTGAGTTCTGCTCTATCAATTTTGCTAAACGCGCGTAACTGCTGTTTTCCAGATCGGGAATAATCAAACCAAATGAACGGCTATTACCAGCGCGCAGCGACGAAGCAGCATGGTCTGGTCGGTAGTTATACTCTTCCACCACTGCCATGACTTTCTGCTGTGTCTTTTCACTGATTCTGTATTTCTGCGCCTTGCCATTAATCACATAGCTGGCTGTGGTTTTCGACACACCGGCTAGTTTGGCAATCTCATCTAGTGTCATATGGGTGACCTGTATTTTGTGCGTAGGATCATATAACCAATCTTCTGATCCTTGGATTAGTTGAATTATATACTGAATCGATTCAGTATAAAAGCTGAAAGGATTCAGCAAAATCTGAAAAGTGACTTCAATCATCTTTTTGAATGGATTGAGCGCCATTTGTCGTGATTCAGCTTCTTGTTGTTAACGAAACTGAAATTACGACACGCAGCAAAACTATTTTGAAAACCAAAATCGGCTTTGCTGAATTTTTTTACACTGAATGCTGAACCGATTCAGCCAGGATAAAAAAGAGCAAGCAAAGAGTTAAGCTCCATAAACCTTGCTCTAGACTGAATCGTAGCGATACACAAATTCTCAAGCGATACGCTAAAGAGGCACCATGCTTAAATTATCAAAATCTGACATCACTCTAGGCCAAACTGCCGAAGACAAATTCAAAGCAATCCAAAACATTGCTGGCGACCTGACAGCTAAAGGTTTAGTTGACTCTGGTTACGTTGACGGAATGCTGAACCGTGAAAACCAGAACTCTACGTTCCTAGGTAACGGCATCGCGATTCCTCACGGAACGACGGATACTCGTGGCCTAGTGAAAGAGACAGGCGTTGCGGTACACCACTTCCCTGAAGGTATTGATTGGGCAGACGGCAACCGTGTTTACGTTGCGATTGGTATTGCAGCTAAATCAGACGAGCACTTGGGCATTCTTAAGCAACTAACGAAAGTGCTAGCGGCTGACGGTGTTGAAGAGAAATTAAAGCAAGCGAAATCAGAAGACGAAATCATCGCCCTACTTAACGGCGAAGTTCAACTAGAAGCCGACCTAGACGCTTCTTTAGTTCAGCTACTGTTCCCTGCGAGCGACATGATTCAAATGTCTGCAGTTGCGGGTGGCCTACTTAAGAACACAGGTTGCACAGACAACGCATTCGTTGCTGACCTAGTAACAAAAACACCAACTCACCTAGGCCAAGGCCTGTGGTTGTTGGGCAGCGACAAAGGCGTAACACGCACTGGCGTATCTTTCGTTTCAACAGCGAACCATTGTGAATACGAAGGCACACCAGTTAAAGCATTGGTGGCATTCGCAGCTTGCAACAGCGCGCACCAATCTATTCTGGCAAACCTAAGCAAGATGGTTTTCGAAGGTAAACAGCAACAACTGTTAACCGCTGACGCAGCGCAAGTGATTGGTCTTCTGAAAGGTGAAGCGGTTTCTACAGCTTCTCAAGACGATGACAACTGCGCAGTATTCAAAATCAAAAACGCACACGGCCTGCACGCTCGTCCGGGCGCAATGCTAGTCGCTGAAGCGAAGAAGTTTGAATCAACAATCCGCGTGTCAAACCTAGATGGCGACGGAAAAGAAGTGAACGCGAAGAGCTTGATGAAAGTGATCGCTCTTGGCGTTAAACACGGCCACCAGCTTCAGTTTGTTGCTGAAGGTGAAGACGCAGCACAAGCACTTGAATCGATTGGCAAAGCTATCGCTTCAGGCCTTGGCGAAGGTTAAGGAGTCGATATGTCTGATAAACAAATCAAAGCCGTTACTGTAACGCTTAACCCTGCTCTAGACCTGACAGGCGCTATCGACGCACTAAATGTAGGTTCAGTTAGCCTAGTAAGCAAAGGCTCTCTGCATGCAGCGGGCAAAGGCGTAAACGTCGCAAAAGTTCTTTCAGAGCTTGGCGCGAAAGTGACCGTAACAGGTTTCCTTGGTCGCAACAACGAAGAAGCATTCTGCCAACTGTTTGAACAGATGGGCGCAACTGACCGCTTTATCCGTGTCGACGGCGCGACTCGTATCAACGTGAAGTTGGTAGAGAATTCAGGCCAAGTAAGCGACATCAACTTCCCAGGTGTTCCTGTTGATGCTGACGCGATTAAAGCGTTCGAAGAAACCCTATTAGAACTTGCTGAAACGCACGATTATTTCGTCATTGCAGGCAGCTTGCCACAAGGTATCTCTCCTGAGCTTTGCGCTTCTTGGGTTCAACGCTTACACGATTTAGGTAAGAAGGTGCTATTTGATAGCAGCCGTGACGCACTTAAAGCCGGTATCAATGCACAACCATGGTTAATCAAACCAAACGATGAAGAGCTGTCTCAGCTGTTCAATGCAGAGCTGACAACACGTGACCAATGCCAACACGCAGGCCAAGCCCTAAGTGAAAAAGGCATCGATAACATCGTGGTATCACTTGGCGCAGAAGGCGTGATGTGGCTAAACCAAGGTGAATGGTTACATGCTCAACCGCCGCGTATGCAAGTGGTAAGCACAGTAGGCGCAGGTGACACATTAGTCGCAGGCCTTTGTTGGGGTCACATGCAGCAGATGCCAAAACCAGAACTTATTAAATTCGCAACCGCCCTATCTGCTCTAGCAGTTTCACAGGTAGGCGTGGGCATCACCAGCCAACAAGAGCTGGATTCAGTACTACAAAATATCCAATTACAGGCGCTTAGTGCTCCAACTAGCCAGTTAGACACAAGCAAATAGGACAAAAGGTTTATTATGAATATTACCATTATCACAGCTTGCCCAAGTGGCGTAGCAAACAGCATCATCGCCGCGGGCTTGTTAGAGCAAGCGACAAAAGCACTAGGTTGGAACGCTGCTATTGAATGTCAATCAAGCGTGTTACCTGATTCAACTGTATCGCAAGACGCTATCGACAGCAGCGACGTTGTAGTTATCGCAGCTAACAAAAATGTTGATAAAGCACGTTTTGTTGGTAAGAAAGTGTACCAAGCGGCTATCTCTGAATGCACTGCAGATGCAAAAGCGTTTCTAGAGAAAGCGGTAGCAGAAGCAACGGTATTAGACGCTTCTCAAGCTGAAAGCACTGTTGAAGTGACCGGTACCTCTCCAAACTCTTCTACAACAGCAAGCACAGGCAGCAAGAAGATCGTAGCGATTACCGCTTGCCCAACTGGTGTTGCACACACCTTTATGGCAGCTGAAGCGCTTGAAGCAGAAGGCAAACGCCTAGGTCACCAAATCAAAGTGGAAACTCGCGGCTCTGTAGGTGCGAAAAACCAACTGACAGACCAAGAAATCGCAGACGCTGATCTAGTTATCATCGCAGCAGACATCGACGTTCCTCTGGATCGTTTTAACGGCAAAGCGCTGTACAAAACTACAACAAGCCCTGCTTTGAAGAAAACAAAGCAAGAGATGGAAAAAGCATTCGCAGAAGCTAAACCATACCAACACACAGCGTCTTCAAATTCAGCGCCTGCTGACGAGAAGAAAGGCGTGTACAAGCACCTGATGACAGGTGTATCTCACATGCTTCCTGTGGTTGTTGCGGGTGGTTTGATCATCGCACTCTCTTTCGTATTCGGTATCGAAGCGTTTAAAGAAGAAGGCACACTGGCAGCAGCACTGATGACTATCGGTGGTGGTTCTGCATTCGCACTGATGATTCCTGTTCTTGCTGGTTTCATTGCATTCTCGATTGCCGACCGTCCGGGTCTGGCTCCAGGTCTAATTGGCGGTATGCTGGCTAGCTCAACGGGCGCAGGTTTCCTAGGTGGTATCGCGGCAGGTTTCATTGCAGGTTACGCAGCGAAATTCATTGCCGACAAGGTTCAACTTCCACAGTCCATGGAAGCCCTCAAGCCAATCCTGATCATTCCGTTTATCGCGAGTTTGTTCACTGGTCTTGTGATGGTTTACATCGTAGGTGGTCCTGTTTCTGGCGTAATGAGCGCAATGACAGACTTCCTAAACAACATGGGTACGTCTAATGCGATTCTTCTAGGTGTGATTCTAGGCGCAATGATGTGTTTCGACCTTGGTGGTCCGGTAAACAAAGCCGCTTACACATTCGGTGTTGGTCTACTGGCTTCGCAAACTTACGCACCAATGGCTGCAATCATGGCAGCAGGTATGGTTCCAGCTCTAGGTATGGGCCTTGCGACTTTCCTAGTGAAAGACAAGTTTGAAGCAGGCGAGCGTGAAGCAGGTAAAGCATCATTCGTTCTTGGCCTATGTTTCATCTCTGAAGGTGCAATCCCATTCGCAGCGAAAGATCCAATGCGTGTTATCCCAGCTTGTATGGCAGGTGGCGCACTAACTGGCGCTCTATCAATGATGTTTGGTGCTCAGCTAATGGCTCCACACGGCGGTCTATTCGTACTACTGATTCCTGGTGCTATCTCTCCAGTTCTAATGTACCTAGTGGCGATTGCAGCAGGTACAGCGGTAACAGGCTTTGGTTACGCGGCTCTTAAAAAGATGAGTGACTCTAAGGTAACGGCAGAGGCTTAATCCCCCTACTCTGGTTAACGGTTCAGCCCGATAACCAGAGGCTCTTGATAACCGGTTTCTTGGTAAAACGGCTCCTTAAAACAAAGGCTCCTCATTTGAGGAGCCTTTTTATTGTTCATGTATTTTCCGGTCGGAATGAGTTAAGTGCAATATTGGTATATTTGATTAGCTAGTAAGCGTTTCTTCAAAGACACCCAATTCACGACCAAGCCAGATCGCTCGTACTGTGTGATCCAAAGTTTCTTCACCGCCAGTTACAGGGTGAATAAGCACCGACATATCACCGCGTTCTTGCTCAAGCCATTCAACAATGCCCGACTCTTTGTTCGCAAAGTGAATCTCAAACATTGGCATCTTATGTGGACCAACCAAACGCTGTATTAATGGGAAAACCTCTAATACATCTTTACGTTCCGCTAAAATTTTCTGACGCAGTGTTTCTGCTTGCTCTGCAAATCGCAGAGGGAAATAGATATGACCGTGGTACATGGCACCATCCTTTAGAATTATGATGCGAACAGTTTAACCTGCTTTCTCTAGCAAGGACAGTCAACCAATGGCAGCCGAAGTATTAAACATCATGTAGAAGACTGATCTAGCTGAAATTTCTAGAGCATTCCAACAAAAACGCCACACGTAGTTTCAGTGTGGCGTTTGTTTTTAAGCTATAAAATGCTTTAGCAATAATTAGCGTTAGTAAATTGAATCAACATTCAAAGGACTGTTGTTTGGTTTCTCTAGTTTTAATTGTTCAACCGCACTAAGACCTTTAGAGCTAATTCCGCCACTATAAGACTTCGTGCCATCAGCATTAGTCATGGACGTTTCGCCCACGTTCCAAACTTCAAAGAAGTCACTTAAGTCATAGTTTGAAACATAAGAAGCGCACACCATCATTAGGTCTCCACCAGAAAGCCCAGTCTCGCTAGCACTACAATAGTTTGTATTCGAGTCGCCTTCTCTATCACCTCGAGCTTTACGGTGCATAAATTTGAACATGTTCCAGCCTTCATCTTCACCATACACATCAGATTGGCTTGCGCCGCGTGTATACCAATCATCAATTGCAAAGTTCGATTTTGCCCAGATTTTTAGCTGACCAAACATAACTAATCGTAAACCTGCATCACCATGTGACCACGCATGTTCATTATTAAGCTCTAACCATTTAGGTGCTTTCTTAATATCCGATTTAATACGATCCATTTCAGGGTTTGCATTGCGCCCCTCTAACTCCTGCATATACAACGCAAGAAGGTTATTGGTCACTTCTGTACTACCAGCCGCAAGGAAAGGAGCTGATGCTAAGTTGTGACCAACTTCATGCCACAACAACCAATCGTTCACAGGGTTGGTTGGAATGTATGTCCGATTTGCGTTAAAGCTTGAATTCATCACTGGGTAGCCAGAGTGAGCAGCGCCAATCGAAATCTGCACGTCATTCACAAAACGATGGCGGAACGCATTCAGTTCTGGATAAGTGAACCTACGGTGTAAACCAGTGCTTTGTTTCTCATCACGCCCGTAGAAGTCACTTGCCGCTTCAGCGAATCGATTCATATCTGTTGCGAATTGGTTCAAATCAGCGGATTCTAGATTCCTGATTGGTGTAGTGTAAATAAATGAACCCGTATCGATTTCTGCAATTGGTGCGTCTGCCGATTGAATAGTGTTAATCCACTGTCCCTCTTTCCACCAAGCCGCTTTTAACGCGCCATCAATGCTAAACGAGACTTCACCAAGCTCTTTTACTTTCGGTTGAATGTAAATAAGGCCACCATATGGAACCTTGAAAGTTAAGCTCGAACCATTGTAGTCAAAGCTGGTTTGCATACGTGGAGGGCGTTTCAAACTCGTTTCGTGATTCGGCTTACCTGTAAGATCATCCGCGATCATCACAGTAATCGTAGCTGCCACGCCATCTTGAATGGTTACTTCTTGTAATTGAGGTGCCCACAGACCTGTCGATTGATTGTTTCCTGCCGAATACGTCACCGCTTTACCGTTGGTCTGAACCATTACCGTACTTGACGAAGATGCCCCCGAAGTTCGACCCGGATACATTGTGGTATCAACAACGATTTCATGATCCCAGAATGAGCGCCCCAACATAATACGAGTCAGAGGTTTCTCCATGTAATTTAATGGATAGCTAGGATTCAACTGCCCAGATAACTCACCTTCGCCATGAATCATTCCATTAGCGACTAACGACGCTTTTAGGTCAACAGGACACTGTGCATCCATTGTGTCTGTTTGATGTAAGTCTTCTGTATAACAGTTAAGGAACCGAACAGCCTGCTTGAACCCCAACTCATCTTGTATTTCTGTTTCAAAATGGTATGCGTTGTCATTCCACATCCAAACAGACAGGTTATCAAACGCTTGATTCAATTCGCTGTTAGACAGACGCTTACCTTGAGTACCTTTTGTTCTATAGTAAATTTCATGCTCATAAAGCGCCGTAAAGTTAGTGCCCAAGTTCGCCGCTTTAACCATGCTACCAACAACAGCTTCACTTACTTCATAGCGATCAAAGTCTGCGCGATAATAAGCACCGCGAACAGTAACACCGTCTCCAGAACGAGTCTCAATACAGTTAAATTCATATTCATAATCGTTTGTACAAAGATCAGTTCCAACAAATGCAGATTGCAGTTCTTTGATCGCCGCTTCACGCTCTTCTGCAGATTCAACAAAGATACGTGCGGATTTTTTCTCCATTACTGTTACACCAGACGCATCAAGCACTGGCTTCCCTTCAGCGTCTAACTTAGTAACCTCATAAGTCGGGATCTCAAACTTAATCTTGGACTCATCTTTGATCCACTCAACCGTACCATCTTGATTTACCGTGAATGGAGGCTCTCCTTGGTTATCTTGAAAACGCTCAAGAACCACCATTTCCTTTTGACTCTTCACGTGAAGATTAGGATAAGGTGCTTGGCAGTAATAAGAGCTACCGCAGAAAGCTTGGTTTGTCGGGGTAACGTTTTCACCACCAAGAGATACACCTACGGCATCTGCCAAGCGTCCAACAGGTTCAGGATTAGTCGTTTGAATCGCATCCATAAACAAGATATTGCCACCGTCATTAACATAGTTAATAAGAGCCGTAATATCGTCTTGGTTTAAGTTCGGGTTATCCAAGTCAGCAACAAACTGGTTAGTCATGCCATCTTGAACCAACTTAGGTGGGTATGCCTGAAGGATCAAAATCGGCGTATTACTCGCATCCAAATCATCAAAGTCACCTGAACCACGCTTTTCTACTGACGCAAAACCATACTGAGGACTAACAAAAAACGTGTACTGCTTACCCATTGTGGAGTGGTGATAAGCCGAATAGGCTTGGTCAATATTGGTCACTGCATTCATCCCAGCAATAGGCAAACCATTATTGAACCACTCAAACAAGTTCGAGAAAAACAACCTCATGCTGCCTTGGTCATCATGTAGTAGGTTTTCAAACGTCGAAACAGTGCACTGTTGTTTGTTGCTGTCGATATGTAATGTGCGATTAGCCCAATAATTCTCTGGGCATGACAGAATACTTGGATATAAGCCATTGCCCATGAACACGACCTTACCTTTGCCTATCTCGCCTGCAGTAACGAATGGGAAACCATAAGTCGCGTTGTCTTCAGAGACTAAAGGAATCGGAGGCATCGAGATGCTTGGGTGTTGTGCGATGTAAGGCTTACCTTCACGAGTCCAAGCCTGTTGCTCACCAAAGTAAAGCTCACGGTTTTTATCAGTTCTTGGCATCACCACAGGGAATGCTCTGTTCGATATGTTCAGAGCTCGCATACCACGGGTATACCCCGTCGCACCGTAAAAGCTACCATTGTCATTGAAGACATGGAATTTGGTGACGTTGTGGAAGATTTGCTGCAGAGACTCTGTTACATACTGACCAGAATTCATAGATAAAACGGCAGGTTGACGAACATAATCCATAAACTGAGGCGTTTGGCGCAGCTGCTCATCAATGACTGCCGTTAACCCTTGGCTAAACTGACCAACAAACTCATTAGGAAGTTCGAAGTCTGTACCCTCTATCAGCCCCCCATTTGGCAGAGTTAGGTTGATCAACTCATTTATAACGTTAGGGTAATTTGAAAAGGTATCTTGGACTTCTTCAGATATCTCATAATAACTTACATGATCAACCGCATAGCGCTCTAGTAATGACTGGATATTCGCTTTCTCAACCACATTATTGGTCACATCAGACAATTTATAAGCAACCTGATTACCCGTAATGGAGCCAAACTCAAACGTATCAATACCAAAAACGATTCTGTCGCCCCACAGGTACTCAAAGACTCCCTCTTCATCCGTCACGCCCGTCGCGTTAGCCGAAAAGAAACTGATCCCAGAAATCGGCGTACCATTAGCGTCTGTAAGCTTACTGCGAGTTAAAACCTTACCTTCAACACTTGGCTTATAAGCATAGGTAGACTCCGCGTCTGCAGAAACAAAACCAGCGTTAAGGTTATTGTCCGCATTAGGGTCAACCGCAGGAACAACAGTTGTGTCTACGTGTGAACTAGGAGCCTTACCTACTTCATCTGTAGACTCCTCTTCTTTCGATGAAAAGTACGCATCGACAGCATCTTGATCATCAAGCTGCGAGAACACATCCTCAATATCAAAAGCATCCAGCTCATTTAGACAGATAGCACTTTCAGTCTCACAAACATCAATTGATTCGAGTACCTTGGTAACGTTGTCTCCATGTAATTTTGTCAACTCAAATGCCGCATGAAGCGCATCATTTGAAATCGTGCTTTCTGTGACTTCGGGGAAAGGAGCCGTGAAATCACCTAAAGTAAGGTGACCCAAGGTACAACTAAAACTCACGCCTTGTTTTACACTGAACGTTCCGTTTTCAAGATGAATGCCGTCACAGTACACATCTCCAGAAACAAACGCCCCGCTCGACAACAGTGAACCGATGTAAGTTGTTGGGGGAATAATATCTGTTGGTGGAATAATGTCAGTCGGCGGAAGAATATCCGTTGGTGGAACAATATCTGTCGGAGGAAGAATGTCCGTTGGTGGTACAATATCTGTTGGAGGAGCCGTATCAGGGCCACCACTATAGCTTAGTGAGTCGTGATTACACCCTAAAAGAGCCGTGGATATGATAGCCAACGCAATTAAGTTTTTTTTCATTGAGCGAAGTTAGTCGTAATTTAAAGTGGACCGTTATCTTATAGATTTACTCCACCTCGATGACTATTGTTTTTTGTCTTAACCACAAAGACCATTACTCATAAGCGATTGAATAAGAAAAACAAAATGATAATTGAGACTCTCATTCCAATTACAAAACCTCTCCCTACCTTAAAACGGAAAAACGCCATATCTCGATTGAGATATGGCGTTTGAATTAGCCATTAACATTAAGACCGATAGGGTATATCTGCCAAAAACACGTTCAAAAAAGAACTAAGGCTTAAGCTTTAAAACTCGGTCAATGTCTTCTGCAGAGTGGCGCTCTGGTACTTGCTCCCACTCTTCGCCAAATGAACGGTTAACCACTCGGCCGCGTTGGAAGCCTTCGCGCGCTTCTAGTTGCTTCGCCCAGCGCACAACGTTGGTGTATGACTCAACTTGTAGAAACTCGGCCGCATCGTAAATTTTGCCTAGCACAAGGTTGCCATACCAAGGCCAAATCGCGATATCAGCAATGCTTAACTCGTCACCCGCCACAAATGTGTTATTTGCGAGCTGTTTGTCTAACACATCTAGTTGACGCTTAGCTTCCATTGCGAAGCGGTTAATTGGGTACTCTTGCTTTTCATCCGCGTAAGCGTAGAAGTGGCCGAAACCACCGCCTAGGAATGGTGCCGAGCCTTGTGCCCAGAACAACCAGTTAATGGTTTGCGTTCTTGCTGCCCCTTCTTTTGGTAAGAAGTGACCAAATTTTTCTGCTAGATGCATCAAGATAGATGCCGATTCGAATACATTCACGTCTTCGTCACCAGACTTGTCGACAAGTGCTGGTATTTTGGAGTTTGGATTCACGCCAACAAAGCCAGAAGAGAACTGATCAGCCTCGCCGATGTTGATCAAGTACGCATCATATTCAGCTTCTTTAACACCCGCCGCTAACAACTCTTCAAGCAAGATAGTGACTTTTTGACCGTTAGGTGTGCCAAGAGAATACAATTGAAAAGCATGGTCACCAACAGGAAGCTCTTTATCAAAGCGAGCTCCAGATTCAGGACTATTGATGTTTGCCCACTTGTTACCACCAGCAGTATCGTTAACCCAAACTTTTGGCGGAGTGTATTGTTCTGACATGATATTTCCTTATTAATATAGGGTCTCACAAACTGATATTAGGTCACATGCCTGCGGTTAAAACCCCTGAATACAATTTATTTTCAAACTGTTAAGCATGGCTTATTCCAGAAAGACATAACCCGCTTAAGCGTTAGTGTGTAGAAGGTAAGTCTGTATTCAAACTTCAATCTAATATAGATAAGTCCACTGCATCATTTAGCAATGATTTTACGAACGACATACCGACAGCTTCAAGAAAGCTGTGATAAAATCGGGATATTACAATTGATAAGGATTTGGCAATGTCTTCTGATTTCACAGGTTCGAGTGCAGCGTATGCTCGCCAAGAGAAAGGCTACCGCGAAAAAGCACTAAAACTGTACCCTTGGGTTTGTGGTAAATGTGCGCGCGAATTTGTTTACTCAAACCTCCGAGAGCTTACCGTTCACCACGTGGATCACGACCATACAAACAACCCTGAAGATGGCAGCAACTGGGAGCTACTGTGCCTGTACTGTCACGATCATGAGCATTCAAAATACACTGACCATGAGCGTTATGGTGTGGATGCAAAAGCGAGTTTAGATGATCATCAGTCAGCGACACACAACCCGTTCGCCGATCTCGCTAAGATGATGAAGAAATAACACACCTTCAGAGTAGTCTTTGGTAGATGGTAACTGCTAGATAATAGATACATAACAAGTAACCCCAGTATGTCACCATACTGGGGTTTCTTTTATCTGCCGTCATAACCAAATAATAGAGTTCAGGTAGGCAGGATCAAAAAAGCCTTCCGAAGAAGGCTTTTTAAGAATCAAATCGAATTATGCTGCCGCTTGCTTGCGAGACTCTTCTACCTTCTTAGCGCGTTGTTTTAGCGTCAATTTATCGCGGTATGCAAACCAAACGTAAGACACAACCACTAAGAAGAACAGGTATGACAATGAGAAAATGAACGGCGATTGAATGATATCGTTCGAGATACCCCAAGAAACACCGATAACAGTCACTGCAATTTTCGCAAAAAAGCCACACATCAATAGCACTAATGCCAACTGTGGGAAACGCGTACTGCGGAATGCAAGCCAGTAGCAACTACCAACTGCTAGAGCCGCAACATAGAAGCCGAATAGGAAAGAGTGAACATGGTCAGCTGCCGCTACACCACCAGAAATTGACATCAATAAAATTAAAAACAGTTTCATAATACTCGCCTCACCATAAGTTGGAAACGCATCCTTTCAAATTTGGAATCTCAGTTTGCATACTATTTTCCCACTTTTTACGGACAACACAACCCCTCCAATCGAACAAAATGTAAGCAAAAGTACTAACAAAAATCACCCTTAACAATTGCTTAACATTCTGTTTTTAATAAAACTCCGTTACTCCTTGTCTCATATGAACAAAGCGCTGTTACGATTTATTTTGTTACACAAATTTAACCTTGGAAATTAATTAAAATTATTTGTAACTCTGTGATATCCGCACGCAATACGCGTCTATTCAAAAACCATCACCTCAAAATCCCTGAAATAATAAGAAGACAGAGCGAAAAAGAACAAAATAGAGAGGTGTTAAAAACATTTCAAAAACCAATGAAAAACAACTTATTAACAAATTGAATTTAATTTACCAAAAATGGAAAAAGAGATTCCAATCACTTTTTAATTGGTTATAATCCGCGCTCTTTTGCGCTATCTGTTGATAAACGCAAACTAATTTTGAAGAAACAATCACAATAACCCGTCTTTAGTTAAGTGGCTCTCCACTAACCGATGACAAAACTGAGAATAAAAATGAGCAAGATTGATAAAGCAACACGTATCCTGCTAGCAGGCTTCTGTATCAACCTTTGTCTTGGCATCCTGTATGCTTGGAGTGTATTTAACAAAGCGCTAGTAACTGAAGCTGGTTGGAGTGCTGCTGAAGCATCTTCACCTTACGCTATTGCAACTATCACATTCTCTGTTTGTCTTCTTGTTGCGGGCATCCTACAAGACCGTATGGGGCCACGTAAGATCCTTATCTTAGGTACAGCGCTTACAGGCCTAGGTATGATTGCTTCTGGTTTCGCTACAACGCCTATGATGCTGAACATCACGTTCGGTATTATAACAGGTGCAGGTATCGGCTTCGGTTACGCATGTCTGTCTCCATCAGCAATGAAGTGGTTCCACTCTTCTAAGAAAGGTATGGTTAACGGTCTTATCGCAGCAGGCTTCGGTCTTGCGGCTATTTACCTAGCACCAGTAACTTCTGCGCTAATCGACAGCATGGGTATCCAAACTAGCTTTATGATTCTTGGTGTTGGTGTACTTGCAATCGCAGTACCTCTAGCAGCAACAATCAACAACCCACCAGCGGATTACACGCCAGCTGAGCCTAAAGTAAAAGCAGGCCAAGCTCCTAAAGCGGTTAAGAAGACTGAAGACCTAACTTGGAAAGTAATGCTGAAGACTCCTCAGTTCTACTCTCTATGGATCATGTACGCATTCGCTGCATCTGTTGGTCTAATGATCATCGGTAACATCACTACAATTGCTAGCGTTCAAGCTAACCTGCCAAACGCAGTTTACCTAGCGTCTATCCTTGCAGTATTCAACTCAGGCGGCCGTGTTGCTGCGGGTATGCTTGCAGATAAAATCGGTGGCGTACGTACTCTACTTCTAGCGTTCATCCTTCAAGGCGCGAACATGGCTCTATTCGCTACGTTCAACTCTGAATTCACGCTAATCATTGGTACGGCTATCGCAGCGGTTGGTTACGGTACGCTTCTAGCAGTATTCCCAACACTAACTGCTGAGTTCTACGGCCTGAAAAACTACGGTACTAACTACGGCGTGCTTTACACGGCATGGGGTATCGGCGGCGCTATCGGTGCAGCAGTTGTTGGCTTCTCAATGTCAAACGGCGAAGGTTACGGCCTAGCTTACACAATCTCTGCAGTTATGATGGCAGTGTGTATTGTTCTAGCAATCATCACTAAACCAATCTCTGAAGCTAAAGTTGCTGAACTAAAAGCATCACAAGCTTAATCAACAGAAAAGATTGAATTTGTTACTGAAGAGCTTAACCTTAGGGTTAGGCTCTTTTTGTATCAAGCGACTTCTCCATTGACGACCGAAACCACTCTTCAGCTCTCCCCCACTTATTATCTCGACAACTTCAATCGACTGGTTGAACACGCTCAAACGCTCTACCCCGATCTTCTGAGTGATGATGAATGTCGTTGGTTGTCCGCATACAAACGTCTTTCTGTTTCAAGCCAATGCCTAATGGTTCGTTTGCTTTCTCGTAAAGGCCGTTGGTTTCGCAGCGATAAACTCAACTATGTTGAGATCCCAGATCTAAAGACCGTACTGCAAGAGCTAAACAGCTCAGGCTTCATTGGGTTGAGTCATCCCGAAGAACAGCATGACCTCGCCATTAGTGAGGTCGAGCTCGGGTTTCACTTGCTCACCAAACCAGAGCTGTTGAGTGTATTCCCCGCCCTTAAGAGCCATAGAAATGCCAAGAAAGACGAGCTGTTGTTACGGCTTGATCAGCAACCTTTTGACCAATTTCAAAACCTCTCTTTCGACTGTATTTACGTCATCGAATCTCAAGTGATTGATGTATTACTGTTGCTGTTCTTTGCCAACACCTATCAAGACTTAAGTCAGTTCGTGTTAAGCGACCTTGGGCTAAACACCTTTGAGAACTACCCATTAAGCAAGCAACGCCGCTTCTTCACCTCTAGGGATCAGCTCAATCAATTAATCCAGATGCGCGATATTCAACGCTTGTATTCAGAAGGTGACCGCAAAGATGGCGAGTTTCTGGAACTGCTTTTAAATGCGATTCCTGAAGAATCAGAACACAGAAGTATTGCCAGAAAACGATCGCGTTTGATCAATGATGTTGCTCGCGATCTTGAAAGGCTTAATCTAAACGACCAAGCAATCTTTTGGTTCAGACAATCTACACTTCCTCCGAGCAGAGAACGACTTGCACGCATCTATGATAAGCAAGGTACGCTAGACTTAATGTGTGACATTGTCACGAAAATGAAAGCTACTCCATCGGATGTGTCAGAGTTGGAAATCGCTATTAAGCTTGAAGACCGGCTGCTACGGAAACAGGGGCACAAAGTTTCACGAACCATAAAGCCGAGCTGCAAAGAGTTAAAACTGGAATTAGACCTCAGCCAAACTCGAGTCGAGCTTGCGGTAAAGCAGCATTTTGAGAACCAAGGTTGGGACGTCTACTTTTCAGAAAACAGTTTTCTGTGTGGCTTGTTTGGTTTGGCTTTCTGGGATGTCATTTTCGCAGACGTTGAAGGCGCCTTTATCAATCGTTACCAACATCGACCATTGGATCTGTACCATTCAGATTTCGTAGACAAGCGAGCCGAACAGATTGAAGCCGTGTTTCAGACGATATCCAAACATGGGCTGAACCATTTTCTTGATACTTACGATGAAAAGCAAGGTATCGCGAACCCCTTTGTTCATTGGAATTATTTTCCTAAGGCACTCATCGAACATGGCATGGCTTCAATTCCAAATGCCTTGGTTGTAGACCTCTTCAAAGTGATATTGAGTGACTTAAAGCTATTTAGAACTGGGATGCCGGATTTGATTGCGTTCAAGGGCGATGAGTTTCATTGGATTGAAGTCAAAGGCCCTGGCGATAAACTGCAAGACAACCAGTGGCGCTGGATCAAAGAGTTTGAGCGATTGTCTGTCCCCTTCTCTGTTTGTTACGTCAATCAATGAGTCTTAGCTCTTAACTCTTAACTGCTAGCTTTTAGCTCTTGGGACTTAAATCTAGCTAAGTCTAAACACCAATTTCTGAGCACTAGCGAGTGACGCGCATCGACAAGTCACTCGTCCCATCAAGATCTTGTCTACAAAATTGTTAGAACATGAGCATTTTCAATCATTTTCGATATAATTATAGAAAATGCCTAATATTTAAATACGTATGAATTTGAAAAAACTCTTCATTTTAGCTTTTGTTAGCGTCTTCTCAGGTTGTGCCGTCTACGCGGGTTTAAACTTCGACGAACTGTTTGGTGAACAACAAGTACGCGATCGCCAAGCACCTATTCTTTCAGCTCAAGCGCAGCACTTCATTGACGAAGTAAAGCCCATCATTGATAACCGATGCGTGGTTTGTCACGCTTGTTATGACGCCCCTTGCCAACTCAAAATGTCTTCAGTGGAAGGTATAGACCGAGGCGCGAGCAAGGCACTCGTTTATCAAGGCACCCGCTTAACTGCATCAGCCCCTACTCGCTTGTTTGAAGATGCGTTAACCACGCAAGAGTGGCGCGATGCGGATTTTCATCCAGTCCTCAATGAGCGTATGCAGAACTCAACGGCTAACCTCGATGCTGGTCTTGTTTCTCGTATGTTGATCCAGAAAGAGAATCACCCTCTGCCCGATCAAACCCAGCTTGAAGGTTTCGACTTTTCAATCGATCGCGACCAACAGTGCCCAACCATTGAAGAATACGCTCAATACGAGAGAGATTACCCAACTTGGGGAATGCCTTATGGGATGCCAAACTTAGACAAAACCGAATACGCGACTTTAATGAGTTGGTTGGAAAATGGCGCGTTAATGAACGACCACATTCCATTGACTGATGCAGAACAAGAGCTCGTTAATGTCTACGAAAGCTTTTTAAACAAGAGTGACAATAAGAGTCAACTTTCAGCACGTTACATCTACGAGCACCTGTTTTTATCTCATGTCTATTTTTCTGATTTAGCTCAGCCAACACGCTTCTTCACTGTTGTTCGCTCTGCAACACCACCAGGTGAAGCGGTACAGCGCATCACGACTCGTCGCCCTTATGACGATCCAAAAGTAGACCGTGTTTACTACCGTCTGATTCCAGAACAAGGCACTATCGTCGACAAAACGCACATGCCTTTCGCACTTAATAAAGAGCGTCTACAAAAGTGGAATACCTGGTTTGTCGACGTAAATTACGAAGTAAAACAACTACCTAGTTACGACATCGATGTTTCAGCTAACCCAATGACTTCGTTTGAAGCACTGCCAGTAAACTCGCGCTTCAACTTCATGTTAGATAACGCGCAAAACACCATCATGGCCTATATCAAAGGACCTGTGTGTCGTGGTCAACTTGCCTTGAACGTAATTAACGACCGTTTTTGGGTTTTCTTCATCGACCCAGAGAAAGCCGATGTTCCGGAAATCAACGCCTTCTACGCAAGTCAAAAGAAAAATTTAAAGCTACCTAGCGAACTAAAAAGTAACACCGTACCTGTGACCAACTGGGTAAGATACGCAAAGCAACAAGCGCAATACCTAAACGCGAAATCAGACTTCACTAACCAATGGTTCGAGAGTGGCGTCCACCTAGACACTGGCATCATTTGGGATGGCGATGGCATCAATCCGAATGCTGCTCTCACCGTCTTTAGGCACTTCGATAGCGCCTCTGTTGTACAAGGGTTAGTTGGCACGCAACCTAAGACTGCGTGGATTCTTGATTATGCTCTTCTAGAGCGTATTCATTATCTTCTCGTTGCAGGCTTCGATGTTTACGGCAACTTTGGCCACCAGCTGATTACACGCATGTTCATGGACTTCTTGCGTCTTGAAGGTGAGAGTAACTTCTTAAGCCTTCTTCCTAAAGACGTTCGTCACATTGAACACTCTAGTTGGTACCAAAACCAAAGCGCACAACTGAGTGACTATTTGCAGCGAAACATTGCACCTTTTGATCAGCCGACCAGCGTGGTTTACAAAACGGCGGATCCGAAACACGAACTGCTTGATATGATCAAAGATAAGCTCGCACCTGTTCTCGATAATCGCTTTGAGATTGTTGAAACAGGTTTTGGTAGGAAGAATGAAGCACTGCTTAACCAAGTGAATTTGATAAAGGGCGAAGGCCTGCGTCATGTGCCTCAATTAGTGATGATCATGATTGAAGGCGAAAACGGCGAAGAGCAACTGTTCACCATGATTCACAATAACGCGCACAGCAACATTTCTAGCTTGTTTAATGAAGAAGGTAACCGTGATTACGCCAATGATGACCTTACCCTCGTACGAGGCGTTGTCGGTAGCTACCCTGCGGCTTACCTATCATTAACCGAGAGCGAGATTCCTACTCTGGTTAAAACGCTGCAAAACTTAAGCACAGAAGAAGACTACGTGGCGCTGCTAGATAAGTTTGCGGTACGACGCAGCTCTCCGGAGTTTTGGCCGTTCAGTGACCGTGTCCATCGCTGGTATCAACAAGCGCAACCTATCGAGTTCGGCCTGTTGGATTACAACCGCTTTGAGAACCGCTAGTTTTCACGCATAACTTTTAAAAACAAAAATCCTCTGTCTTGGCAGAGGTTTTTTGTTTATGGGGAAAAGTATCGTAAATGCTATTGAGAAGCGAAAAGTGCTCTATATTGAATCCGATGCTTCCGGTTGGTGTAGCTCATCAAAAAACGCACGCGCGGCGGGGGAAAGGGAATCTACAGGTTGCTTCAACACCACATAAAACTGACTCTTAAGGCTCCACTTCTCGGGCTGAAGCGGAATCAAGGCTTGGTCATAATGGCCACGGTCGATTAAATGAGACGGTAAAAAACTCAGGTGTGTGCCCGCCAAGGTTAAAATCACACCCGACTCGACATGCCAGCCATCAAAAGGCTTTACGGAATCGTACTGCTCAATATTCAGTAATCGGAACATCTCATCTTTGGCATAGCCGCCCATGTTGATACGACAGCCATCCAATGAGAAATCCTTGTCCATGATCTTCTCAGCCAGATCCTTACGCGCATACAGATAACTGTGCTCTTCAAACAGTGGGTATTTATGTTGAAACGCTGATTTTTGATGTGACCCTAGAACCACTATCATCATATCAATCTGGCTCTTTGCTAACTTCTCATTCAACTGGGTGAAATCCCCGACATCAACACTCACCTCTACACTGTTACTGCGTTGGTAAAACGTCTCGATCGCTTTGGGAAGTGGGTTATAAGGCAAAGTGACGGTGTTATCCAAACATCCAATTCGCACATGCCCAGAGAGTTCCGTCTGTACACCTCGTAACTTATAAGCGAAGTCGGTTAAGGTCGATTTTAGTTGGTTCGCATATTTATACACTTGCTCACCTTCATGAGTCAGCTTAAAACCACGTCGACCACGTTGGCATAATGTTAATTCTAAGCTTTTTTCCAAGGCAATAAGCTGATTACTCAGCACTGGTTGACTAATCCCAGTGCTTGCGACCGCCTGATTGATGCCTCCTTGTTCAACAATTTCACAAAAAAGCTCTAATCTACGTAGGTCTCTTTTATCTAACTTATTGTTTGGATTCACTTTGCCACTCACATTTGTTTTTTGTTATGTTTACATCTGATTATATTCATTTATTAACAATAAATACATCAGTATGCTTTATTCACACTTATGGAATAACAATGCATGGATGGCACTATGGCGGCAGAAGCTTACGTGAATAAACCCGAAGCAACACACAGCCACAAAAAGATAGATGACTTCGAGTTGGAACCCGTTCCCGAGAAGGCCAAACGATCTTGGTGGGTCATCAGCCTTATTTGGTTGGCAATCGGCATCGACATTTCGGGACTGTTTCTCGGCTCGATTCTAAGCAGCGGTATTGGTTTTGAAGACGCACTGCTTGCCACGTTTATTGGTTCAGGCTTATTGGCGATCATCGCGATGCTGTGTGCCAACATTGGCTTTCAAGCTGGCGTGTCTACCCCGCTGGTGAGCAGCGCGGTATTTGGCCGTAACGGCGGTAAAATTCTTGGCTTCATCAACGGCATCTCATTAGTCGGCTGGTTCGCATTCCAGGCTGATTTCTTCGCTTTCATCATGGTCGATGCACTGGCGAAATACGACATCATAATTTCACACCTCACCGCTCTTATTGGCGGCAGTGTGTTAATGATGATGACGGCTATCTATGGCGTTCGTGCTTTAGGCAAACTCAGTACCTATTCTGTTCCATTGATGGTGACGTTGATTACCATCGGTTTGTTTATGGCTGCTGATTATCAAGGTGGCGCAGCGCCATCGATTGAAGATCCTTTGACGCTTGGCCAAGCCATCTCTTTTGTTATGTCTATCTGGATTCTAGCTGCGGTTGCTGCACCTGATATTGCTCGCTACGCCAAAACACGCCGTGATGCGATTTTAGGAGCGGGTATCGGTTTCCTCGTCGGCAACAGTGCCATCATTCTTATCGCATTGATCTTGACCAAAATGACCGGCACCGACGACCTAGTCGAAGTCTTCTTCACCCTAGGTTTAGGCATGGCGGCCATTATAGTACTGGTATTTGCACAATGGACCACCAACAGTAGCAACCTAACCTCTGGCGGCTTATGCATGTCGATGGTTCTACCTAAGATTCCGCGCCCTGTTCTGGTTGTGATCATGACCTTCGTCGGCATTGGTATCGCTCAACTCGGCATGGTGAACAAGTTTACCGACTTCTTAATGCTACTCAGCGTAACCATTGCGCCTGCTGCGGGTGTCTACATCGTTCAATATTATGTTTTAGATTCGACAAAAATGAGCTTTGAGAACATCCAACAAGTTCCAGCTTGGATGTTTAAAGGCTTGGCTTCTTGGGCATTTGGTACTGCATTCAGCGCTTGTACTGCACCAGAGTTTTTCAACCTGTTTTCGTTCACCAGCATCTCGGCGTTAGACGGCATTCTTGCCGCTGGTGTGATTTACCTCGCCCTAATGAAGCTTTCTCCTTCAAGTGATAAGGAATAGTAGTTGTGATTATTACTGAACAAATGATTGATGATATCGCGCTGGGTGCGACGGTATTAGGTACTGGCGGCGGCGGTGACCCATACAGCGGTGCCTTGATGGCGAAAGTAGCCATTGCAACGGCAAAGCACCCTGTACGCATGATTCCTTTAGAAGACGTGCAAGACGATTGGATGACAGTGCCCTCTTCAATGATTGGCGCACCAACAGTCGCAGTAGAGAAACTCAATTCGAAAGATCAAATGTTGATTGCTTTCGAAGCGATGGAAAAAGCGCTCGGCACTGAAGTAGCGGCAACGTTTCCTATCGAAGTAGGCGGCTTCAATTCATTGATTCCAATTCTCGTTGCAGCACAAAAGAACATTCCTGTGATCGATTGTGATGCGATGGGACGTGCGTTCCCAGAAGCTCAGATGGTGACCTTCTTTCTTGATGGTCTCCCTTCGGCACCGAACACATTGGCCGATGAGCGTGGCAATATCGTCACGCTTTATCCGATTGACGGTATTTGGTCTGAAAAGTTTGCGAGGCCAATTACCGAGCAGATGGGCGGCTCTGCAGCAATGTGCGATTACCCAATGAACGGTAAGAACCTAAAACGCAGCGCACTGCCTGCAACACTGACCCAAGCAATGAAGATTGGTGAAGCGATTAGACTGGCGAACGACAACAATAAAAGTGGCACACAGGCCGTATTAGACATTGTCGGCGGCCATACCATCATCAGTGGCAAGATTGTTGATATTCAACGTGAAACCGATGGTGGTTTTGCAACAGGTGGTGTCGTGATTGAAAAGCTGGCTCAGTTTGAAGATACCGGCGTCGATAACGTGTTTGTGCAGTTCCAAAACGAATTACTTCTCGCGCACAAAGGTACAAGCCGCGCAGACATGAGCCAAGATAACCTGCTGGCATCAACACCGGATCTTATTTCGATCTTGGATCATGAAACGGGTAAGCCAATCACAACCGAACAACTTCGTTACGGGCAGCGCATCGACCTTATCGCTTACCCTTGCGACCCCAAATGGCGCACTGACAAAGGTATTGAAGTCGCGGGCCCGGGTTACTTTGGCTACACCGTCGAGTATCAAACCATTGAACAACTAAAGTCTGCATTGAAGAGGTAGTCGCATGACAAACATTACGCTTGATTACTGCCGTTTGGGCATTGACGTAGGTGGCACCAATACCGACGGTGTGCTGCTCGACGCAGACTTAAATGTGATTGCCAAAGTAAAAACCGCAACCACACATGATGTTTCAACAGGGATCGACAACGCGATTTCTGCGCTATTAAACCAAGCAAACATTGATGGTCAGCAAGTGAAACACGCGATGCTTGGCACGACTCAATGCACCAACGCAATCGTTGAACGAAAAGGCTTAGACAGAGTCGGCATGATTCGCTTAGCGCTTCCCAGTGGTGATAGCGTCCCGCCCCTTTGTGGTTGGAGTGAAGCGTGGCAAAACCTGCTTGGTCAGCACTTCTACCAAGCACACGGCGGCTATGAATATGACGGCCAGTTGATTGCCGACATTCAAGAGTCTGAGATCCGCGAGCTTTGCCAGAAAATGAAAGGCCAAGTGGATTCCATTGCTATCTGCGGAGTGTTCTCTCCCGTCAACGGCGACCAGGAGCTTCAAGCAGCAGAATGGATTCAACAAGAACTTCCGGGCGTGAACCTATCGTTATCCCATAAAGTGGGCAGTTTAGGGCTTTTAGAGCGTGAGAACGCCACTATCCTCAATGCGGCTCTGCAAGGGACAGCAAAACGATTCGTTGACGGCTTTTGCAGTGCACTCATCAATCATGAAATCCACACCACGCCTTATTTCGGTCAGAACGACGGAACACTGATGTCACAGCAGTTCGCATTGATGTACCCGATTCTTACCGTGGCTTGTGGGCCAACAAACTCGATTCGTGGAGCGAGTCACTTAACTAAGTTAAAAGACGCGATTGTGGTCGATGTGGGCGGCACTACGTCTGATATCGGCGTGCTTACTCATGGATATCCAAGAGAATCGAGCCTAGCGGTAGAAATCGGTGAAGTGAGAACCAACTTCCGTATGCCTGATATTTTGGCGTTAGCCATTGGTGGTGGTACCAAGGTTCGCTTTGAACAGCAGCGTATAGAGCTAGGCCCAGAAAGTGTTGGCCATACCTTGACGCAAACGGCGCGTAGCTTTGGTGGTGATGAACTTACGCTCACCGATATTGCACTCAAAACAGGACAAATGCAGTGGCAGGCAGAACATCAACTGAGTGATGAGATTGGTGTTTCAGCCGAACAAGCAAGCAAGATTTATCAACAAATGGTCACGGATGTTGAAGAAGGCATCGATAAGATGAAGACCTCTGCGGCGAGTGTACCCGTAATCATGGTTGGTGGTGGTAGTGCCCTATTCCCAGATCATTTTGAAGGTGTGAGCCAAGTGGTTCGTCCTGAGCACTTTGAAGTGGCTAATGCGATTGGTGTCGCGCTGGGTGAAATATCAGGTCAATTCGATAAGATCGTACCGATAGATCCCGCTTCTCGTGAAGAGACCTTAAAGGGCTTGGAAGCGCAATCAAAGCAACTGGCGATTGAAGCTGGCGCATGCAGCGATAATGTCGCGATCATTGAACGCAGCGAGATTCCATTAAGCTACCTACAAGGCAATATGGTTCACGTTAAGATCAAAGCTGCTGGACATATCAAGATGGCTTAGAGCCGTTCCTTGAAAGCCTTACTTGGATTCTTATTCGACAATAAAAAAGCAGGTCACTTCTTCATATTAAAACGGAGAAATAGCCTGCTTTTTGTTTTCTGTTCTTATTTTGGGGCTTTCCGCCCAATAGCCACTCTATAGTTGCTCTCGGAGCGCTGCTAACGAGTCTTTCACCAATTCAGGTAATGAGTCTGCATTATCGCGATATTGAAGTAATGGATCCTCGCTCGCTTCAATGCTCTGGCATAAAGCAAACAGTGCAGATAATCCTAGGCTGCCGGCAGACCCTTTCAGTTTATGAGCTAAAGACTTAATTTCACGAGCGTTGTCAGCGGCACTTGCCACAATCAGTTCATCGAGAGTGACTTGGCTGCTTTGGTCAAACAACCCAACAATCTGCACTATTTTTTCTCGACCGAGAATGGCCAAGTCGTCTTTGATAATCTTAGGGTTAATCATCTGCACAATCGGTTCTCCTTGATTATGTTCCGCGTCTTGGTTTGCTCGTTGTGTCGAGCTTGCAAATGCCAATGCTGATAAGTCTAGCTCGGTTTCCTGAGGTTTAGAGTTTAGCTGACAGCAAACAGCATCTGACGGATCCGGCTGAGGCAGCAACAGCGTGTGACCGTCCAACTGCTCAACAATCAATTCCGATAATGCTTCCTTCTCTAACGGCTTAGGTAAGAATCCATCAAAGCCAGACGACAAATAGCTTTCCACTTCTTCGTTAAACACATGAGCCGATACTGCGATCATTGGGGGTACTTTTCGAATTACGTCTTCTTCACTTTTATGCTGAAGCGCATCGTCTTTGAGTTGTTGAATTAACTCGACGCCATCGCAGTCGGGTAAGTTAATGTCCACCAGCGCAATATCGAACTCTTGCTCACTGAATATGGCTCTCGCTTCTTGTCCGGTTGTCGCAATCACAACCTCGTGCCCCAAGTTATGCAAGAAGCCTTCAGCAACGATGCAGTTTACGGGGTTATCTTCAATCAGAAGTACTTTAGCTCGAATACACGCTTCAATGACCGGTACTTTCGTTTCTATCTTCTCACCGGCTTCAAGTGGCAGTGAGAACCAAAACTGGCTACCCTCGCCTTCTTCAGAATGAACGCCAATATCCCCGTTCATTGCCAACATGATGCTTTTACTGATCGCTAATCCAAGCCCTGTGCCGCCGGTTTTGTTGCGACCGCTATCGGTTTGGGTAAAGGCATCAAACAGACAAGCTTGTTCGCTAGCATCAATACCGACACCTGTATCTGACACTTCAAACATCACTCGATTTTCATCTTCGATATCTAAGCTGATAAAGATATCGACCGAGCCACTTTCCGTAAACTTAATCGCGTTACCGACCAAATTATTCAAGATTTGGCTGATTCGCGTTACGTCACCACGCCAATAGCGTTGCACATCACTTTCAATATGGAAATCAAAGTTCAGCTTCTTCTCAGCGGCACGCCCTTCCATCAATTGGTAGGTATCTTGAACCATCTGATGAAGATCAAACGAAGCAGTGCGGATTTCTAAATGCCCTGCTTCAATCTTTGAGTAATCCAACACGTCATTCAAAATCGCGAGTAGGTTCTTACCGCTGCGGTTAATGATGTCTGCATAGCCGGATTGCAGCGGGTCTAACCCGGTATCTTTGAGCAATCTTGCAGTACCTAATACACCGTTCATCGGCGTTCGTATTTCATGACTCATCGTCGCAAGGAAAGCGGATTTTGCGCGGCTTGCTTGTTCTGCGGCGTTACGAGCCTTAGCGTGGTTCCCTACCTCGATGTTCAGCTTCTCATTGGTCTTTTGCAGCTGGTAGGTTCGGTCTGTGACCAACTCTTCTAAGTGTTCTTTGTGCTCTTCAAGTTCGCGTTTCGCCTTTGCTTCACCCACCGCAACCACTTGTAGCGCCTGCGCGGTGTTTCTGGCAGTGATGATCGCCTCGCCCATATGAGCCAGCTCATCATTACCCTTTACCGAGATATCAATATTCAGGCGACCTTGTGCGATAGACATCAAGGCCGATGAGTATTCAGTAAGACGTTTAACAACCGAGATATACACCACTCGCCACACGATAAATGCAACGATAACCAAACCAATAACCGAAATCACAGACAGTGACCATTGAGCCAAATTCAACGTGCTGGTCAGCTCATCAACCGCTTTTTTGGTACTGCGGTTTGAATCATCAACCAGTTGGTTAACCGTTGTATTCAGCTGAGAGAACAGCTCCAACGTATTTTGCATCAGAAACTCTGACTTTTTGGTGTTCTCATATTGTTCTAATGAAATATCGAACACGACTTGGCGTTTTCTGAGCTCTTCTAGAAGCTGAGACATCTGCGCTGAACGAGTAGGATCTTCGACCGCTTTAACGCGGCGCGCCATGATTCTTAGGTTGGATTCAAATTCTGATTGGATTTGATGAATACGCTCTACGTTGGTAACGGTTTGCGTTTCTTCAATTTGGTTAAGCATTTTGAACGCCAGCAAATGCAATTCGTGTAGGCGCTCAGACAAATCAAGGTCAACCTCTACAAGCGCATCTAAGGCTTGGTAGGCTTTATCCGTTTCTTTGGTTTCTAGCAGGTCATAGATATGCGTGACGTTAGCAACCGCAATGGTAGCCGTGTTCAAAACTTGGGTTCGCGTCAACTGCTCTAGCTCTTCGGCCAATAGGCGCATCTCTTCGACACGAGACGACAACTCTTTGCTTAACCAAAGCTTACGCTCAACCGACACACCCAACTCAGCCAGTGTGTTAATAACGCTTTGAACATTGTTTTCGAGTTTATTGAGGAGCTGAGAATCGAAACTGTCGACACCAAGCTCTTTGATATGTTGAAGAAGCGACTCAAGTTGGTCAAACAGTACGGTGCCAGCCTCTTTTCTTTCGGCCTCGTTTCTCGCATTAGAAAGTGTTTGTACTGACGAAATAATACGGTTACTCAACTCAGAAACCTGACGAGCTTCGATCATGGCAGGAAGCGCCGAATCAACGACGTTTCTTTCCGTTTTGGCTACAAAGCTAAAACCAGAAACACCGATCAATGCAGACAATAGAACCAACAGTGCCATCACTAAGAATGAGGCCAGCAGCTTGCGTCCAATACTCGCTGAAGCTAACAACATAAACTCTAAACCTTAAAACGTTCTTCTTTACCCATGCAGAATACGCTATATTTTGCAGTGTTTCTTATCTAAAACCAACAAAACGGCAATTCATGCTATCTAGACCTTTCGCTTCAATAATTCTTCTCTCACTACTGGCCTCAGTGACTACTGTCGCAGGTGCTAGTGAGCCTTTGAGCCCAATAAAACCCGCCAATGCCACATCACAAAAAGAGAAAATCTGTGCCATTTATCCGCACCTCAAAGACTCTTATTGGTTGTCGGTAAACTATGGAATGATCTCTGAAGCAGAAAAGCAGCAAGTTGAGCTAAGAGTATTGGAAGCTGGCGGTTACCCCAACGTGGCCAAACAAGCCTCGCAACTGGTGCTTTGCACGCAATGGGGAGCCGATGCCATTATTTTAGGTACGGTTTCACCCGATGCGTATCATGACAATCTCAGCGATTGGGTTGGCTCGACGCCTGTGTTTGCTACGGTAAATGAGTTAACCGTCAATGAAGAACAACAGAAGGTATTAAAAGGTACGGTCGGTGTCGATTGGTACCAAATGGGATACCAAGTCGGAGATTTTTTGTCGAAACGACACCCGAAAGGATCAGGCGAAACACCTATCGCCCTGTTACTTGGTCCACAAGCAAGTGGCGGCACTAAGCCTGTGGCACTGGGGTTTTATGATGCGATCAAGTCGAGTGATATCAAAATCGCGATCAGCTATTGGGCAGATAACGATAAAGAACTGCAAAGAAACCTAGTACAACAGGTGATCGAGGAGCCGGATATCCAATATATAGTCGGAAGTGCCGTCGCGATTGAAGCAGCGATCAGTGAGCTACGAGCGGCCGATAAAACCGAAGAGATTGGGTTAATTTCGAGTTACTTAAGTCACGGAACCTACCGTGGTTTACTTCGTAACAAGGTACTTTTTGCGCCAACCGATAAAATGGTTGAGCAAGGTCGCTTGTCGGTAAAACAAGCCACGAGTTACTTACGCGGTCAACCTTACGAGCAACACAGCGCACCGATTATCGAAGCGCTGACACCTGCAACTCTCAAAGATCAAATTATCGCCGACTCATTGTCACCTTCTGAGTTTCGTCCGGTATTCAGTGTGAATCCTTAGTGCTATATTGGCTGAAGAACTCAAAACAATAAAAACGAAACAACAATTTAGGGAACATTCATGCAAAAAACGACGCGCACTATGCCAACACATAAGCATATCGCTTTGGTCGCTCATGACCACTTCAAACCTGAGCTACTAAGATGGGTCAAAGAGAACAAAGAAAAACTACAAAAGCACTTCCTTTACGCAACGGGCACGACTGGTTCTTTACTAAGTAAAGAGACAGACTTAGCAATCAAGAGCATGATCAGCGGCCCTATGGGCGGTGACCAACAACTTGGCGCGCTTATCTCTGAAGGCAAGATCGATATGCTGATTTTCTTCTGGGATCCACTTAATGCTGTACCACATGACCCAGACGTAAAAGCACTGCTTCGTATCGCAAGTGTTTGGAACATTCCTGTGGCCACTAACCGCGCTACCGCTAATTTCTTGTTTAACTCTTCACTGCTTGAAGAAGAAGTAATCATCGAGATCCCAGACTACGAAGCGTACCTAGCTGAGCGCACGTAATCGCACGTTAAATGTGCTCTCTACTGAACAGACTAAAAAGCCTGCATTTTATCGCAGGCTTTTTTATGTCTCGTTTTCAGACATTAAACAGTTCAATCATAAAACAGTGCGAGAGTCTCTCTATTTATCGCTCCACACTGCCATCTCGTTGCCACTTGGCTCTCTGAAATGGAAACGTCTGCCGCCGGGAAAGCTAAAGATCTCACGGTTTATCTGACCACCAGCATCAATTACATCGCGCTCGGTTTGCTCAAGATCTTGGCTATAAAAAACCATCAGCGCCGCGCCATTATCCGTATTCGACGCCAGATCCGCCAAATAGAAGCCGCCCATTAAGCCTTTGCCTTCAAACGCAGAATACTCAGGGCCATAGTCTTCAAAGCTCCAACCAAACACTTGACTGAAAAATGCCTTAGTTGCGGCGATGTCTTTCGCAGCAAATTCAATGTAGTTAATAGAGCCGTGTTCCATAGCAAATTCCTTATGCTTTATGCGTCTGCCTTGTGATATTAGGGCAGGGATTGAAGATCTAATCTTAGACAATCAAGTCAAGTAACATCACTTTTTACGAACAACTGGGTAATCAGAACCATGCAGCTCCTGCACAAAGCCAGAGCCGTCGCCACTGTGCGTGATCCATACTTTCTCTTTTGCCCGCGTCATTGCTACATAGAATAAACGACGCTCTTCAGCATAAGGGAACGCGTCTGATGATTCAGTCAATGCGCCATCAATATGCAGCTGTTTCTTCTTGGTCGGGAACTGTCCTTCGTCAACACAAAGAATAATGACAAAGTCCGCCTCTTTACCTTTACTGCCGTGGCAAGTCATGAACTTGATATCAATGGAAGTGAAGATCTTCTTCCAGTCTTCCAACAACTCTGGCTTGTGGTAATGATTACGTCCAAGTAGCAGCACCGATTTATTGGTTTTGCCTTTGGATTGACGGTTCAGTTGATCAAGAGTCTTCTCAACTTCTTTACTTGGCGCACTGTACACCGCCTTCTGCTTCTGTTGCTTGAAGCTGTTCAGTTCTTTCGGAATCTGAATTGGGTTTTCTTGTACAAAGCGATTAGCCACCGCACCTAACTGATTGTTAAAGCGGTAAGTCGTATCTAGGTGATGAATGGTCGAACTTTCAAAACGATCCTTAAAGCCCGTGGTCAAATCCACATCCGCACCTGCAAACTGGTAAATCGACTGCCAGTCATCGCCTACTGCAAAAATAGAGGCTTGATGCTCGGCTTTAGACTGATTACACAGTGCTTCAACCAAGGCAAGACGATCAGGTGAGATATCTTGGTATTCATCGATCATGATGAACTTCCAAGGTGAGATAAACTTGCCCTTCTCGACATACTGAGTCGCTCGGCTGATCATGATTGAGAAGTCGATATGATTCTGTTCTTTCAGCTCCTTTTGCCACGCGGTTACACATGGCCAACACAGTGAAAGCTCGCTGTTGAGGCGCGCATAGTCTCGGTGATCAATCAGCTGTTGCTGTACTTCTTTTTTGGTTAAACCCGACGCATTCAACTGTTCTAGCTGCTTTTCAAGCCAACCGATCAATTTGAGGTTTGAAACGTGGCTACCAAGCTCATCGTCACCGGTTAAATAAGCGATTGGCCATTTAGACAAATGCTTTTGCCAACGTTTAAAGTTGGTCGGTGTCATCCAGTGCTTCTTCAACCAATCAATGCACCATGCTTGGCGTTGGTTGTCATCGAGCGCTAAAGGAGAAATAACCACACGTTCGGGTTCAACTTGATTCAGTATCTTTAAACCCAACTGGTGGAAAGTGCTGACTTGCACCTTCTCTGCTGATAAACCAATTTTGCTGTCGAGACGTTGCTTCATCTCTTCTGCCGCTTCACGACCAAAAGCGAGCAATAGCAACTCTTCAGCTTGAGCTTGATGGCTTTGCAGTAAATACGCGACGCGAGCCGTTAGAACACTGGTTTTACCCGAGCCTGCACCCGCTAAAATAAGGTTGTGATCATCATTCATCAACACCGCATATTGCTGCGATAAGTTCAGTGGTGACGACTCACATTGCGCAAACAACACTTCCCAGTTTTTTCGCTCGGTCTCTAGCCATTGCTGGTTTCTTTCAGCTTGCTTGATTTCCGTTTCAGATAACCATGGCTGCATTCTTGCGATGCGGTTTGGCATGCGTTGTGCGGCCTCTTCTAGCGTCATTGTCATACTCTCTAAGCCTGAGTTGACCATATCAACCCAAGTGTTGACCTTAGAATGCGGTAGAAAGGCTGGTAATTGCTCAAGACGTGTTAATTCAGCTTCCCACTGAGGTACGTGTTCAGCCAATTGTTCACATTGAGTGTCGTGCCACTTCTGATAAGCACTAACTGACGCGCGTGCAAATTGACGGCATTGATCCCAAGGTAAGCCTTGTACTAACCAACTGCGCTGTGTTCCATCTTGTTGATTAGCAAAAAATTGTAGCGATCCCCAGAACAATCCGCGCTTTATCGCGATCTTGCCACTCCAAATAGTAAATGGGATACGCTCTTCACTGCCTACTGAAGATAACAGCAAGCGTGGACCATCAAGTTCAACCTGATGATATTCATTTTGAATAAAAAACTGTGCAGTCTTGTTAGCGCTTAGCTGCATTGGAGTGTGCTCTTAATTGGAAATATTGAATTTATATCATGATGCAATGAGAATTAATAATATCTCATATCTTATCGACGCTTTCATGACCACCTACGGGCAATTATGGATAAGTATCAAATTCTTGTGCTTGATTTCTGTTAGGATTATGGTTTTTAGTGTGTCAAGTGAGCGACTGTGGACTTTTCAGCCAAATTACGCCTCTATTGGGCGAATAAAACCATAAATTACAGCGTATTAATTCTCATCACTCTGCTCGGCGTGGTGGTGCCTGCTTGGTATTATGAACAAAACACACTGATCACGCCTTTGATCTTAGGCGTTATTGCTGCGGCTCTTGCGGAAAGTGATGACAGCTTTACCGGACGCTTGAAAGCACTCACGCTGACCTTTATCTGTTTCGCCGTTGCGGCTTTCTCTATTGAACTTCTCTTCGATACGCCTTGGCTGTTCGCGATCGGGCTTTTTGTTTCAACCTTCTCTTTTATCATTCTCGGGGCAATTGGCCCTAAATACGCGAGTATCGCATTTGGCTCTCTCTTAGTTGCCATCTATACCATGCTTGGTGCACACGAGAGCACCAACCTTTGGTTTCAACCGCTTCTACTGTTAACTGGCGCCGCTTGGTACTACTTCATGTCGATGATTTGGCAGATAGTGTGGCCAATGCAACCTGTGCAGCAAAACCTAGCCACGGTATTCGATCAAATCGGTAATTACATCGATTCAAAAGCGGAACTCTTCTACCCCGTTTCAGACTTGATTCCCCAGCCACACCGAATCATTGAAGCCAAACTCAACGCGAGTACCGTTAACGCACTCAACATGTGTAAGGCGACGCTACTTAACCGCTCTAAGCGCGGACACATTGACGGCCCTAGTGACCGATTTCTTAACACCTACTTTATCGCACAAGATATTCATGAACGCGTAAGCTCAAGCCATTATCGTTATCAAGAGCTAGCAAAACACTTTGAACGCTCTGACGTGTTGTTTCGATTTAAGTATCTACTGGAAGCGCAGGCAACAGCTTGTAAAGAAGTAGCGAGCTCATTGAAAGTTGGCGCTGAATACCAGCATGGTGACAAGTCTGTATTAGCACTTGATGAGCTGATGTCTTCGCTCAATCATCTGCACCAACAGAATAATCCTAAATGGAAATCACTGCTGAACCAGTTGGATTACTTATTCAATAACCTAGCAACCGTTGAAAAACAGCTCTCGAATATCAGCAACCCAGATGCAGAGAAGATTGAAGAAGGTGTATTGGACGATACCAACCCTCATACTTTGACGGCAATGTGGCACAAGATCAAAGCTAACTTGCACACCGATTCTATGCTATTCCGCCACGCGATTCGCATGGCGATCACTTTGACGGTGGGCTACGGGATTATCCAGGGTTTTGATATCGAACGAGGTTATTGGATTCTACTGACGACACTGTTTGTGTGTCAGCCAAACTACAGTGCAACCCGTCAAAAACTGACGGCGCGTGTCATTGGCACGGTCGCAGGCTTATTGATCGGAGTACCGTTACTGACTTTCTTCCCGTCGCAAGAGAGCCAATTAGTGTTCATTGTGATCAGTGGCGTGATGTTCTTTGCGTTTCGAATCAATAACTACGGGTTTGCGACCGGCTTTATCACACTGCTTGTGCTCTTCTGCTTTAACCAATTAGGTGAAGGCTACGCGGTAGTATTGCCAAGGTTAGCGGATACCTTTATTGGTTGTGCTCTCGCCGTGCTTGCTGTCATTTATGTGTTGCCTGATTGGCAATCGAAGCGACTGCACAAAGTGATGGCGGATGCGCTCGATTCCAACAAGAACTATCTCGCTCAGATCATCGGCCAATACCGTGTCGGTAAGAAAGATAGCCTAAACTATCGTATCGCTCGTCGTAGCGCTCATAATAATGACGCAAACCTGACTGCCGCCATCAGTAGCATGTTGGTTGAACCGGGTAAGTACCGTACCTCTGAAGATGAGAGCTTCCGATTCTTAACACTCAATCATGCTCTGCTTAGCTATATCTCGGCTCTGGGTGCTCACAGAACGCGTATTGATGATGAAGCGACACACAAACTGGTGCTAGATGCGCACAGAGTAATCCACCAGCATCTCGACGCTCTAAATGATCAGCTCTATTCTCATAAAGAGCATTGTGAAGTGAAAAACGCTTATGACCCGGAGCTGGATAAACGTTTGAGTGAATGGCGAGAAGAAGATGAGAATTCTGTCAAAATGGTTCTACAACAGCTCCATTTGATCTATCGTATGCTTCCAGAACTGCATACCTTAGCGACCAAGTTTGCAGTTAAGGTTAAGATCGACAAGTCGTTTGAAACAGAAGCTTCTTGAGCAACAAACAAAATACCGTAAAAACAAAAAGATAACGCCAATTGCTTATCTTTTGATCATCGCAAATATTTATACATTGCTTTACCCATACCCCTAATTGGGTAGAGAAATTACTTACCTACCCTTGTGCCACAAAGGTTGAAGGCGTTTTTACATTGTAGGAATTTTCTGACTTTGATTGACCAAGCCTTAACTTTTCCTAACATTTCTCGGACAAAAAACGACCACAGGAATTTATAGTTGTCTTAGTTTCAAGAAACTTCAAACATCATTTAAAATTCACTTAATCTTGTTTGATTTCCTGAATCAGTAGACTATGCTCTAAAGAGCATATTGATTTGAACAAAGGTCACACTATGAATACACAGCAATTTGAAGCATTTAAGCAGCAAATACAGCTTCTTAGCCCACAACAATTAAAAGCACTTCAGGGTGAGATCGACGGCAACCTTGAAACAGAGAAGCCTTCTTTGCTTACTGATGAAGAATTAAACGCGCTAAATGACCTGTTCAGTTAATAGACAGACATCACTATTTTAGCTTAAGTTCACATTTTCACCGTAAATTTCATCTGTTCACCATTGCGCTCAAAATATCGTCCGCCTAGACTCATTTCATACGTCAATAAAAGGTTCTGATATGTCGATATCTGGTATTCAATCTGGTTACGCCATTATTCAGCAATCCACCAACATGGCTGAAGAAGCCGCAATCGAGCTCAACCAAGCCTCCAAACACGCTCTAGAATCCGACGACACTTTCGAAGCTAGCGATCTCAGCTTTAATCAAATAGAGCCTGAACAAGCCATTTCCTTTAAAGACAAAGAACCTGAACCTGCTTCATCTTCAACCGATTCCTTGATTAAACTGACACAAAGCGCAAGTTATAACCGCGTTGGTGCAAGTGTGGTTGATCGTCAAAACGAAGCCATCGGTAGCCTTCTCGACATTCATATCTAAATTTCGCTCAAATACAGCCTATATTTCGCGAAACTTCGCTGCTTTTTGCTTCAACAACAACACAAACTGTAACTCATTATATCAGGCGCTTGTTTCTGGTTTATTACTCGGTAGAATCAGCGCAAACCAATTTGCTGCACAAACTTTACTTCATACTATTTATGCCAAAACTAAATCTGCATCGCCGTGACTATGTTTCTATTTTAGGAGGCGACATCTCCGCAGACGAATTAGAAAAAAAACTTCAGCCTCATTTTGAAAAGCCAGTAAATAAGCTGACACATAGCCCCTACCTGACAGAAAAGAATCTCACACGTCGCTGGACAGCGCTCGATAATGCAGATTCACAGCAAGAACTGCTCGACCCTCATACACAAAGTCAGTTCCAAGCTTATGAGAAAAACATTGAGCACTTTATTGGCACCGTTAAAGTCCCTGTGGGAATATCTGGCCCTTTAAGAGTCAATGGCCTATTTGCTACGGGCGATTACCTCGTACCACTCGCGACCACAGAAGCTGCGCTTGTCGCGTCTTATAACCGTGGTTCTAAGCTGATTACGGCTTGTGGTGGCGCAAGTGCTATGTTGCTCAATGAAGGCGTAACACGTACTCCTGGCTTTGCATTTCAAGGATTAGTTGAAGCCGGACAGTTTGTGGCTTGGGCTGTGACTCAGTATGACCAGTTCAAGATCTTGGCAGAATCAACAACATCACACGGCAAGCTGACCGACATTAATATCAACATCGAAGGTAACCATGTTTACTTGGTGTTCGAATTTCTAACCGGAGACGCTTCTGGTCAGAATATGGTGACCATCGCAACCAATGCCGTGTTTGAGTACATCATCGAAAATACGCCAGTTAAGCCTGACCACGCTTTCCTTGATGGCAACTTGTCAGGCGATAAGAAAGCCAATACCCAAACCTTGCGCAGCGTTCGTGGCAAAAAGGTAACTGCTGAGGTTAATATCCCTGCAGAGCTTGTCGCGAAGTACCTACACACGACACCAGAGAAGATGGTCCAGTTTGGCCAAATGACCACAGTCGGTGGCGCTTTGAGTGGTACTATCGGTATCAATGCCCATTATGCGAATGCGTTGGCGGCACTCTATATCGCTTGTGGCCAAGACGCGGCCTGTGTCGCTGAGTCAGCGATTGGTATGACGCGTATGGAACTCAACAAAGAAGGCGGTTTATACGCTAGCGTGACACTGCCTAACTTAATGGTTGGGACTGTCGGCGGTGGTACCGGCTTGCCAAGTCAAAAAGCCTGTTTAGATTTACTTGGGCTGCATGGTAACGGTAAATCACAAGCACTCGCTGAAGTTTGTGCTGTACTGTGTTTAGCGGGTGAACTATCGATTGTGGGCGCATTTTGCGCAGGCCACTTTTCAAGAGCGCACCATAAGCTAGCTCGTAAATAACCTTTATCCAATTTGGCTTGTTCGGTTTTGTCGTTCATGCAAAATCACAAGCCAACCTGAATGCGTGAGTCATAAATGGATTACTTACACTTATCTAGGGTGAGCCTTAAGCACCTCACTGCGCTGCATATTATGCTGAACACTCACAGCGTCACTCAGACCTCAGAGCAACTCTGTGTCAGCCCTTCGAGTGTAAGCAAAACCCTGTCTCAGTTGCGTGACATCCTGAATGATGAGCTTTTCTATCGAGATGGTACCAAGCTTATCCCGACTCCCTTTGCTCTGAAGATAGCGCCCACTGTTCACGCAATTCTTTCAAGCATGAATGGACTGCTTCATCAAAAGAGTTTTACCCCTCAAGAGTACCAAGGCAGTTTTTCACTTTCGATGCGTGAAAGTACTTTCGAAGTATTTGCCTCAAAGATCAGTAAAATTACCACTGAGCTCGCGCCAAGCGCGAAGCTCAACATCTATTCGAAACAACAGCTCGGCTTCGATGCTTTACTCAGTGGCAAGGTCAATTTGATCTTGTTGCCTCATGATATATCTCAGCCGCCGACCGATAACAAAGAGCTGGTTTGGGAAACAATTCTTCCAGATGAAATGGTTTGTTTGATGGGCGCACACCACCCTCTCGCTCAGCAAGAACTGACGGTAGAAGGCTACTTAGATTACAAGCACATTGGGATTTTAGATAACGAACTGTCTCAGCCTTACTTTGAACAAAACTTGGTTCAATGCCACCAACCAAGAGAGATGGCAATATCGGTCGCGGACTTCGGCGCTGCGGCTGTGTTGTGTCACCACACACCTTTCCTGTTCACTTGCTCTAAACAGTGGGCTGAGCATGCTAAACAAGCTCAGGGCTTAGTGAGCAAGCCCTTGCCTTTTGATTACGGTAAGGTGGCGTACAGCTTGGTGTGGAATAAACCCAACATGAATGATCAAGCGATCAAATGGTTGTGTGACCTGTTTTTAGAAGCTTAATATTTTTAGAGACTTAATATCTTTAGAAAGTTAACGTTCTTAGAAGCCTGATTGACCGCCTAAGAAATCTAAAGACTAGGTATAAACCTCAGGAGTTTGCATCGGTCTTTGAACTATGGTGTAGAGCTTATCGTGAAAGCTCTGCATCTGTTTTTCGGTGCATTTCGGCCAATCTAACGCGTCGCCAATGACACCATGATGCTGAAACGCATTGAGTCGAATTCGAACATCACTTGGTAGCGTCTTCAAGTAACGCCCCACTTGTTCAATTTCGTCCTCAAGATCGCTTTTATTTGGGATATGTAGCAACCTAACTTCGTGCAGTTTTCCTTTATCTGCTAAGTAGTTAATGGTTTCAAACACCCTATGATTACCTCTACCCACTAACCATTGATGTGTTTCCGATTGCCATGATTTTAGGTCAATCATCGCGCCATCAAGGTAAGGTAATACTCGCTCCCACCCTTGTTGAGGCAACGAGCCGTTACTGTCAATAAAACACGTTAAGTGTGCCAATTGCGGATCGCTTTTAATCGCTTGAAATAGCTCGATGATAAACGGCAATTGCATGGTCGCCTCACCACCTGAAACGGTGATACCACTCAGGAAGAACTGATTATGCCTAACCAGTTCAAGTACCTCGGATACCGTCATCGTGGTGATTTTGGGGCTCGACTTATGATCACAAATATCGACGCACTGATCGCAGTTGGTACACGCGACCGGATCCCACTTCACCTTACCATCTACAGAGCTTAATGCGCCGCTTGGACACCCACTTATGCAGTCTCCGCAATGGTTACAGTGATTAATAGTGTGTGGGTTATGGCAGGTTATACAATCGAAATTGCACCCTTGTAGAAACAGCACTAGGCGATTTCCCGGTCCATCAACACAAGAAAAGGTCAGCACACGGCTGACCTTCGCTTGTTTTTCTGTCTTATTATTTTTAACCCTAGCCATTTGAGTTGTTAGATCAGAAATTTTCATAATTCACATTGTTCGTATTCGAAACGCACCATACACATAACGCACGCACGTTAAAGCTATTCGTATGTCGGCGACATCTCTAAACTCGCCACGCGTGGTTTACGCTCTAATATGCCCGTGTTCTTCGCAGCTTCGGCACCTAAAAAGGTGGTATTGGTGCGTGAGCCTTGCTCGTCATATTTGGCAATGTCAGATAGCTTAATCATGTAACCCGTGACACGAACCAAATCATTTGATGCAACGTTAGCCGTGAACTCTCGGTAACCCGCTTGAATCGCGCCTTTACACAGGTTAAACATCGCTTCAGGGTTAGATTTCACTGTTTCGTCGATGGTCAGAATGTCACTGATGCCCGAGGTGTAGAACTTATGGTGACCCGCGGTTGCACGAACGTAAGAGACAGGATCCGGTTCGGTACCATAAGGAATACGGACACCCGGCGTCACATCTTCATCTAAGCTAATACCGCCTTGAGCATGCAGCAGAGCTTTACCTTCTAATCCATATTTCACTTCAGAGCGTTCAACGATCTCAGCCAGCTTTTCAGAGATACGATGACCAAGCTGATTCGCCAGTTCATCGTGACCATAACGCCCTGCTTGACCTTCTTTCTCCAACAAGATGTTGACTGCTTCCGCCATGCCGTAAATACCAAACATTGGCGCAAAGCGATCCTCTTCGATCAAACCTTCTTTGGTTAAGAAGCCTTCGAAGAAGTTAGACTCTTCATGCAAGAAGCGGCTTCGAGCGTTCATCAACTCAACCATGATGCCACTGTAGTTCGGCAATACTTGTTGTAAGAAATCAGCACTGTCCTCAGACTTCAACGCCACTTGCTTAAGGTTCATACGCACCAAGGTGTTTGAACCACCCGCTAACGGCAGAGAGTTGTAGCAGCTCACAATACCAAAACGCTTATCGCCGTAAGCCTCGGCATGCGCTGGATAGTTTGCAATATGTGGTTTACTGCATTCACAGATGTTGCTCGCCGCATGACGAAGTAGATCATCAGGTGTCACGGCTGGGTCGTACATAAAGGTTAAGTTTGGCGCGATCTGCTTCAATTCAGCGTCTACACGTAAAATCGTACGGCAGATAATGTTGTCTGTTGGGCCGATATTCACATGCATAAAGGCGTCTGGCAGTGTGCGATCCAACATGATCCAGAACAGCTTAATCTTTTGGTATACCTGCTCTTCTGTTAAGTCGCCCACGAAAGGCATCAACACATCATCCAACTGACCTAGGTAAACCGGAATTGAAGTGACAGACGGAACATGGTGGTAAAGGATGGTAAGCATGTTCAATGCTTCATCGAAGTTGGTTGCCGCGCTAAGCTCTAAATACTCTGAGCCTTGATGTAAGTATTTAGAATAATCTGGAAGTACATAGCGCGGCTTAAATGGGGCGTGCCCTTCAAACATGTCACACAGCACACCTTGTTGTAAGGCTTGCTCTACTTCTTTGCTTACCGGCATATACGGTAAGCTGGCTTCAGCTTCTAAGGCAAGATAGCTCGACTTCTGTTTTGGTGACAGGTTGGCATCTGAAATGATATTGCTAAAGCGTTGTTGTTGCTCTGAAAGTGGTGAAGAAGTAGATGACGCAGATTGGTGGCTCATGATTAAACCCTTAATGTTATTATGGGCTTATTTTATATCTCACCGCTATATTTCCACTAATGAAATGTATGCAAGACTATATTTCCAAAATGGAAATAAGTGATTTGTAAATTAGCGGTGTTGAGTTTTCTATGAGCGAGATGAGAAACAGAGAAATAGAGAAACCAGAGTTAATAGTGAAGAAATGAGAAAGCGCTGAGTCGTTCTGTTTAAAACGATAGCGCCAAAAAGAGAAAACCCACATAACTGACGGTAGAGTCGTTAATGTGGGTTTAGTAGTTTAAATGAGCATTCTGAATGCTAGCTCAAGGCATACACACGATTACAGATCTGGAAGCGCTTGTTTACGTCCAACACCCATTAATACCTTTAACTCTCCTTGTGGAGTGTCAATCGAGAACGGTGTGGAGACTTCAACGACTGCAAAGCCCGCTGCACTCAATACATTTTCTGAGCGCTGTTGGCTTACACCGTAGTCTTCATTGTCGCTTTCCAAGTACCAATCCCAGTGTACAAACGTGCCGTCGTTTTCAAGCAGCGTGTAAATCAGACTGACTGTGTCTTGTAGGTTCGGGATAAAACCACACACCGAAGAGGCTACCACTAGGTCAAACTGGTTTCTGAATGCTGGATGCTGCGCTGCAAGTCCGCGCGATAAAATATCAACTACCGGTTCAACGTTAGGTAACTCTTTCTTATCTAACTCTTCAATCATCCCTTCAGAGATATCAAGTGCGATGATCTCTTTTGCTAAAGGAGATATTTTCTGGCTGAGTAGTCCTGTACCACAACCAAAATCAAAGACACGGGTTCCGTTTAAATCAACGAGCTGTGTTAACTGGTCAAATACGGATTGTGCGAATACTGCAGTTGCGGGATCTTTATCCCAATCAACGGCGTATTCGTCCCATTGTTTCGCCATCATGGCCTCCATCTTTACTTCTTGTAGGTTCGGAACTTCCCCAGAGTAAACCAAATTAGTCAATTCGTCATAGAGTTATCATGCAAAGATGGACTATTTCTAAGATAGTCAGCACAATATTCAGATAATATGCACCGACCCCCGCTCAATATGGAAATGAAATGAACCTTTCTCAAGTCCAAGCCTTTTGTTCCGTTGCTGATTTAGGATCAGTTTCTGAAGCTGCACGCCAGTTAGAATGCAACCGAACCAAACTCAGCATGTCGATTAAAGCCTTGGAAAAAGAGTTAGATGTCGAGCTGTTCGTCCGCAGCGGAAACCACGTTGAGCTTTCAGAAGCGGGTAAAGCGATTTACAAAGATTGCGAAGGCATGTTGGTGACAGCCGCGCGTATTAAACAAACCTGCTTGCATGTTTCGGGCGAATTCAACGCAGAAATTTGGATAGCACGAGATGACTCCCTACCCGATGAAATGTGGCAGGACTTATCTCACGCCTTAAATAACAAGTACCCTTCTACCTCATTCAACTTCGTTCTCGCATCGAGCGGTGACTTAGCTAACCTAGTTGAAACTCAGCAAGTCGACTTCGCATTTGGTGTCGATTACGAACGCGTCGATGACCCAAGAATTATCTACAACCCGCTTGGTAAGATTCGAATGATGTCTGTATGTAAGAAAGGACATGATTTGAGTGCGATGCGACGAGTGTCTGATGAAGTACTGAGAAATTCGATGCAAGCAACCATGGTTTATCTTAATGAAAAGGATAACCCTGAGCTTGAGCCCTTCTCGCGTCGTTACATTGGCTTCTCTAGCTTCGACTTTATGTTGGATACGATTCTACGTGAAGAAGCATGGGGCGTAATGCCTGAGCCATTGATTCGCCATTTACTGCGTGAACAAGAGCTTGCCGTGATCAAACACACCTACGGTTTAACACAAGAAGACTACTGTATGTTTACCGCGGCTGGCATGGCAGAGCACCCAGGAATGAATTGGTTGGCCGACCAGCTTAGTGATTATTTGTTTGATTTCTAGACGGACGACTTTTACTCCATACTTAAGTCTTGCTCTAGAAAACCATCACGTGATCCACTAAGTAGCGTCCGTCTTCTTCAACCAATACCATTTCGGCGACAAACTCGCCTTTGGCGATGGTGTAAGCTTGTTTCCACACAAAAGCGATGGAGTCTGAACGTCTAAACAGCGCGACTTGCTCTCGCTCAGCAAAAAAGCCATTACTGTGCTGATAATGGTGACACACCTTTTCTAAATATTCCGGCGTAACAATGTCTTTCATCCTTTGAGTAAAGTCTCGACAGTGCTGTTCATGATCGACCTTGGTTGAACCGTCCATCAGATTATCCATAATCGGGTTAGCAATCACCCACAACTCGTTATCACTGATATCGTCAAACTTCATATTGATTCACTCCTTGTCCATCGCAGTCGCAGTCAAATCTAGAAGACCAATAAGACCTTAGCGACTAATGTGTTTTATTAATCATAAACGATCCTATTTCAGTTGCACACCATCACCAAAAAACACTCAACGTCAACTTTATTGACACCACACCCTGATCTTAAGTCACTGAATTTTATTGATTTATATGTTCGAATTAAATAAGACATATAAACATCATCAGATAAAGTTTGTAAAGTTAGCTCATTATTAGAACAATGAAGTTATCAAAAACATCTGGAAAATATTATGTGTGACAGGAAAAGCCAAAACGAAAATCGAGTACTATTGTTCTCAGCCCTTTTAGCATCAGGCTTCGCAATTGGCGGATTGGTGTTGGGTCTTCTCGTTGGCTCTCTGGTCATAGTATTTGACGGTGTCTATTCTCTTATCAGCTTACTGTTAACTTTATTGTCACTAGCTGCCTCGAAATACATCAATCGCCCTTCGGACACTGAGTTCCCGTTTGGTCGAGCAATTATCGAACCGATTGTTATTGCCATCAAAGCCGTTGTGATTCTTCTTGTGGTTGGTTATTCACTTTACTCTGCGATTGGTGCCCTAATGACGGGTGGCCGTGAAGTTGATGCTTCTATTGCAACTCTGTTTGGTATTTTCAACGTGTTGGGTTGTGGTTACGCTTGGTGGTACATCGCGAATAAGAGCAAACGTATTTCTTCAGGTCTGATTCAGGCTGAATCTAAGCAGTGGCAGATGGATACGCTACTGAGTGTAGCGGTAACAGCGGGTTTCGTAGCGGCTTGGTTAATTACTTTTTCTCCGCTTGCAGAATACGCAGTGTATGCCGACCCAATGATGATGTTGCTAATGTCTTTCTACTTCATCAAAGTTCCTTTCGACATGTTACGTGAAGCCATGCGCGAACTGCTTATGATGTCGGCAAACAAAGATATTTGTGATGCGGTAGATAAGAACGTTGTCGCGGTAGACAAAGAAGCGGAGCAAGATTTGGAGCTGATGGGTGTGACTAAGGTTGGTCCAGAATTACGAATCAATGTTGATATTCATACCAACGACCAACAAGCGATTGCGGTCGATGATATTGAACGTACGCGCCGCCAACTTAAGCGACGCTTATCGAAGATGCCTTATGAGCTTCAATTGAATCTCAATATCGCGAGTTAAGAGTCGAGAGTTAAGAACCAAGAGCTAACCAATCAACCTCTCGCTGACTAAGACTCTGATTGAACCTTTTTAGAAGCCGACGCCGTAACCGTCGGCTTTTTGTCTCTGGTTACCCACCAGCAAGCTAAAGAGCCAATCGTTACCATACAAACGCCCTGCCAAAACGTCATGCTCAATGACAAACCCAAAATAATAGAAGACAGTAAGGTCGCAAAAATAGGCGTGAAATACGACATGGTCGCCAAGAAGACCATATTGCCGCCAAGTATCGCTGTATTCCAAAGCGCGTAACCTGCGCCCATACACACGCCTGCCAACACTAAGTCAATCGCAGCACTGGTTGTCATCACCATGCCGGTTTCGTTACTCAATGCGTATTTGATCCACAGAGTGATCGCCGTAGCGATAAAGAAAAGTACAATCGCATTCTGCCCTTTCGCGACACGCTGGGTGTAGTTACAGTAAACAGCCCAAATAATCGCACCGAAAAACGCCATTGAATAAGTTTTTGGGTTAGTAGCAACATTGGCAGCGATTTGTTCAACAGAAAGCCCCTGATCGCCGCTGATGCTCCAAGCGACGCCAAAGAAGGCCAAGAAGATACTTGGGTAAACCAACCAGTTAATTTTCTTGTCGCTCAGCAGCACCGCAAATAACACCGTCAGTGCTGGCCATAAGTAGTTGATGACAGCCATTTCCAAGGCTTGATGTCTATTGTTTGCCATTCCTAAAGCCAGAGCCAAGAAGATCTCATAACAAACGAACAAGGTGCCGCCAATCAGCAAATAAGACTTAGAAAAGCGTGACAGCTTTGGTAGACCCATAACACAGATCAACAACAGCGCACTCACCGTGTAAAGGCTGGCCGCACCACCGATTGGGCCCAGTTGTTCAGATACGCTTCGAGACAGCGCGATTAAGCAGCTCCAAAGTAGAATGGCAGCAATGCCGTAGCAGCTATGGCGATGAGATTTAAACACACCTCTTCCTTTTCTTTATTGTCATTGGGTAATCAAAGCGAGCTTAAAGCAAAGATAGACTTAAGCACCACTATCGATAACTTACAGTAGGTAAAAATAAGTAGCCGAGCACATAACTGCACTCGGCTATCAATCATTCACTCAAAAATCTAAAAGCAATTATGCCAATAACAGAGCTTGCAGGTCAGCTAAAGACTTAACTTGATAATGAGGGTTAATACCTGCTGGTGCTGCTTTCTCTTGGCTGTTCAACCAACACGTCTCAATACCAAAATCCAAGCCGCCTAAAATATCTGAATGCGGGTTATCTCCGACCATCAATACGCGTTGTTTTGCTGGTAAGCCAACAAGCTTATGCGCATATTCAAAAATCTCGGCATCCGGTTTGGCTACCCCAACCTCTTCAGAAATTATCACGTGCTCAAAGTAATCCGTCATTCCTGTACGCTCTAAACGAATTGACTGCAGCTCTGTAAAACCGTTAGTGATGATGCCCATGTTCACTTTGCCTTTTAAAGACTCCATCAACTCTTGTGCACCCGGTAATAAAGAGCAGATATCCGCCATCGCTGTTAAGAATGCACTGTTTAAAGCAGCGGTTGTTGTCTCTAATTTCTCAGCCCAGCTTTCGAAGCGCGTGTGTTTCAGTTGATCAGCCGTAATGCGACCATCTTGATAGTCTACCCATAGTGGTAGGTTAACTTCTTGATAAAAGGAATAATCCTGTTCGTTGAAGTCCACACCAAAACGAGAAAACATCAGCTTCATTCCCTGATAAGCATCAAAATGGAACAAGGTTTCATCTGCATCAAAGAATATCCAGTCGTACTTCATTTTATTTCCTATTAATCACGCTGTTGAGCTGCGTTTATCTTTAGTTGTTCATTGGCTCAAAGACCAGATGTTCATTCTACTACCAATTTTGTGAGCCTGAATATAGTTCTAATAATTTATAGAAAACAAGCCACAAGTCATGATGTATCGCAAATTTTGCCACATATTAAACCAATACCATACAATAAATACACTTAGGTACCGGGAGGTACTATGAAGCACTTTTTACCATCGTCTGTCATGCTTACCCCTTTTCTTGTCAAATACTATGACGAGGAGTCAGAAGACACGCTTGATTCTGAAGAGTCACAAGAACCTGAAATTGAATGCAGCGATGACTCAGATAAAACGTCGACACCAGCCTAACTAGAAGAGTTTTCAATGAAAAACCTTATTTTTCATTGTTATAGAGCTCCATACTGTCTCTAATTTAGTCGATTTATCGCGATCTATTACTGACAATCAACACAGCCAAAAACCATGAAAACGATTGCTATATGAGCCCTATCACAACGACTAGCCACAAAGTGGTAGTTCGAATTCAAAGTTGTTCCAGATCAATGGTCGACCACTTGAATGCCGACAACATGTAGGAAATTAAAAATCATAATTAACGGAGTTTTCCAATGTCTACTGCATTTTACATCCCTACAATCAACTTCATGGGTACTGGCTGTCTGAAGGATGCTGCTGATAGTATTCAGTCTCAAGGCTTTAAAAAAGGTCTGATCGTAACTGATAAGATCTTGAATCAAATTGGTGTAGTTAAGCAGGTACAAGACCTTCTTAGCCAGCGAGGCGTAGACGCAGTTGTATTCGATGGCACTCAACCAAACCCAACCATCACGAACGTTAACGATGGTCTTGAATTGCTGACTGACAACGATTGTGATTTCGTTGTTTCTCTAGGTGGCGGTTCTCCACACGACTGTGCAAAAGGCATTGCTCTGGTTGCTTCTAACGGCGGCAAGATTGCAGACTACGAAGGCGTAGACCAATCTGAAAAGCCAATGATGCCTCTTATCGCTATCAACACTACGGCTGGTACAGCATCAGAAATGACACGCTTCTGCATCATCACTGATGAGGAACGTCACATTAAAATGGCGATCGTTGACAAGCACACAACACCGCTTATTTCAGTAAACGATCCTGAACTAATGCTTGCTAAGCCTGCATCACTGACTGCTGCAACAGGTATGGATGCGCTAACACACGCAATCGAAGCTTACGTTTCTATCGCAGCGACACCAATTACAGACGCTGTAGCGATTAAAGCCATTGAACTTGTACAAGCTCACCTAAGAACGGCAGTAGCGCACGGCGAAGACATTGAAGCACGTGAACAAATGGCTTACGCACAGTTCATGGCGGGTATGGCGTTCAACAACGCGTCACTAGGTTATGTTCATGCGATGGCGCATCAGCTAGGCGGCTTCTACGATCTTCCACACGGTGTGTGTAATGCTATCTTGCTACCACACGTTCAACGCTACAACGCGCAAGTTTGTCCTGAGCGTCTACGTGATGTTGCAAAAGCAATGGGCGTTAACGTTGAGGGTATGTCACCAGAGCAAGGTGCAGAAGCTGCGATCGAAGCAATTGTTCAACTAGCAAATGACGTGAACATCCCAACAGGTATCGCGCAACTTGGTGCGAAGCTAGAAGATATCCCTACTCTGTCTGACAACGCACTGAAAGACGCATGTGGTTTTACTAATCCTAAACAAGCGACCCACGAAGAAATCTCTGCGATTTTCGAAGCGGCAATGTAATCTGCCATTAAGTCACTTATAAACTTATCGACAAACGGGCTCACCTACTGAGCCCGTTTTCTTTACCTGCCATATGTTATTCAAGTCTCTGTTTTGAATAGCCACTGATTAAGATAAATCTCTTTAAAAGTCGCATTGTCATAACTGCTTAGTTATAGTCAAACTATTGATACATAGAATGACAAACAGGTTCCATTGAGTCGTTGGATAGTTAACTCCTCATTATTAGCATCGCTCGTTTCCCACTCTGCCTTCGCGGAGGAACAGGATGAGTGTCACAGCCAACCGTTAGAAGACACGCGCGTCGAAAAAGCTTACCACTACCTAAACAGCAAGTTTTGTCAGCCCGCAATATGGTTCGATAACTTCTTTGTGGATGACCGTATTACCGAGGACGCCAGAGCCGGAACCTCTGTACGTTGGTATAATGATTTCATCTATTCTGAGGGCGGTGACGTGGATTATTCCACCAAGCTCAACGCACGCCTGCATTTACCCTTTGTCAGCAAAAGGCTTAAGCTAATCTACGAGTCTGTTGGCGATGAAGAATTCTTAGACTTCTTCCCACAAGATTCTGACGAGTTAGAAAATGCACTTGGCCTTCGTTATGACGCCTATGCCAAGGGTTACAGTAGTTTCAATATCAAAGCGACATTACGCCCAAGAATAGAGGCTCGCTATCGTTTTACCTACCCGCTCACCACAGATGCAGTATTCCGGCTAACCCAACGTGTGTATCAAGAGAAGAAAGAGACGGGAGAGATCACTGATATCGATTTTGACCTCTCTTTGAGTGACGATTTCTTAGCGCGTTGGTCTAACTTTGCTGGCTATAACGATGACCTCAAAGGCTGGGAGTATGGTACGGGCATTACCTTGTACCATTACCTTTCTCAAGACCAAGCTCTGTAATACAGCGCCACGATAACCGCGACCAGCGAACCGTATAACCACAACGAATATTCGCAAGTGTCGGTAACGTATAGAGAAAATGTATGGAAGGAATGGCTGTTTTACGAGGTCACCCCGCGTTACCAGTGGGAACGAGAGCCTTACGAGAAACACACGGAAGAAGCCAACATCACCCTTAGGCTTGAAGTCTTGTTCAACAATGTCTAGTGAGTGTTTGTGAGATTGGGGCATCGTTAGATAGAAAACGAGGCACAAAAAAGCACATCATGTGATGTGCTTTTTCAGTTCTATATAAGGCTTAAACTGTAGTCTTAACCCTTGTAGTTTCTTACTCGTGCCGCTTCTGCTTCACGCTTGTCGACAACGGTTTTACCGATTGGCGCCAATGAGATAACCGCGAGCTTAAGGTGCTGAATCGCAAACGGAATACCTATAATAGTAATGAAACACGCTACTGCTGACATGATGTGACCAATCGCCAACCAGATCCCCGCAAATAAGAACCAAATAACGTTACCAATCACACCTAGCGGGCTCGTGCCGATGTCCATTTCATTGGTTAGCTCATCACGCGAAATCGCTTCCTGACCAAATGGGAAGAATGAGAAGTTACCCATAACAAAACATGCTCTACCCCATGGAATACCAACGATGGTTAGGAATGCGAGCAGTCCGAAGAACCACCAAGCTAGTCCCATAAATACGCCACCGAACAGAAACCAAATGATGTTTCCTATTGTTTTCATTCTGTATTCTCCAAATCTTGTAATACTGTTTATTTCATATGCCGAGTAAGGCAATACTTGTTCTAATAGGTTCATTGTTGTTGAACCTTTATGAACCGTTTATGAATCACTTACATTTTATGTGATTGATACACGCCACGAAACGTCAAATCCGCATAGGGCTCATCGATTTTATTTGATACCATGCTCTTAGATTTTTAGTACCACAAAGCTAAACAGCTACAATAGCTATAACAACTAATTGAAGGCCGAATTTATGAACAACACTGAGCAACCTAAAAAGAAAATGAAAAACTGGGTGCCAATCGTCTTCTTCGGACTTCTCAGCACAGTCCCAGTGTTCATGTTCTTAGTTGATGTGTACATCAACCAGTATATGTAACAGAGCCGGACATCCTAGCTATATAAATGGATATAAGAACCCTTTCCTGTATCCATTTCAGTTCCAATTAGATCAGTTCTTCTTCAGTCAGCTCTTCGTTAATCAAATCAGCTCTTCGCTAATAAAATCTAGAATGTCTATCAGCTCATGATCAGGCAAATTTAGTAGGTTATCCCCTACATACCATTCAATCTTACATTGGTTTGGCAACTCACTGATCGCTGGGTTTCCTATCCAAATCTTGTGTTTCTTCGCTATGTTATCTCTCACAATAATGCCGTCTTCATAGCTCACAGGTAAATATAGGTGAAGCATGTTGACCTGCGGTTGCTGCGGATTAACAGTGAACTGAGGATAGTCTAATAAGATTTGGTAGATCTGTTTTGTTCGCTCAAACAGTGATGGCATCAACTCTAATCGCTCATCAAACTGCATTGCTGCTGAAACCACATAAGGCGTTCGGTGATAAACATTGCCGCCTTGGCGCTTCATCCACGCAGATGCTTTCGCTACAAAGGCTTTATCGCCCAACAATAACGAACCACCAAGGCCATTGAGACCTTTGTACAGCGAAACATAAGCACTATCGAAGCCCTGAGCAATCTCGCTGTATGACTTTTGGTAATAGGCGCCGCATTCCCACAAACGCGCACCATCCATATGAAGGTGAATTGATTGTTCTTTGCAGTACTGCTTGATCGCTTCAAGCTCATCCCATTCTGGTAATTGGCCGCCGATTTCTCGCATCGGCAGTTCATATAATGCGGCTGCGATTTCATCAGGCCATGCCTTTAAGTCATCGACATTCCAAGTGCGGAATACGTTACCGACAGGAAGAACACTAAAACGATTTTGAAGCTGATACCCTTGGCGTTCATGGCGCATAATATGACTCGATTCATGCATCGCCACTACTGGGTTTCTTTTCTCTTGGCACGCAATTTCTAATGCTGTGGGTTGATTCATGGTGCCGGTAATCACAAATACAGCCGCTTCATAACCTAGCAGTTCCGCGACTTTGTTTTCGAAGCTCTCGATAAACTCACCATCGCCGTAGCTATCATGGCTCACATTGTGTGTCTCACACCATTCAGCCATCTGAGTGAATGTTTGTGCTGGAGTCGGTTCTAGGTGACCGGAAAGCAAAAAATCACATTGTTGACGCAAGTCCATGCTCATAGTTTCTCCTTTATTCATTATCGTTCTATGTAGGGTTATTGGATTATTTACGTTACCCACCAACGGTGACATAAAATGCCCATATTCGCTTTTACTATTCGTGAATAATTAGTTTTACTCAGTCATCGGCGGCTTGTGCCGGAAATACTCAAATTGACGGATGTTTTATATAATTAAGTACCTAAAAACACACGCATCTAAATAGATAAGTATGGGCTAATTCGTTGTTGTTCAACCATTCTTCTATTATTGTATATCTATAATTCCAATAAATATTATTCGTTAATGGACAAAGAGGGCTATATGTCGAAAAATCGAGTCTTGGTGCTATTCGCCCACCCTTCTCAGCATCGCTCTGAAGCTAACAAACCCTTATTTGAACAAGCCAAACGCATTAACGGGGTTACCTGTGTCGACCTCTATGCTGAGTACCCAACCTTCAAGATCAATATCGACCGTGAACAGAAACGCCTGTTGGACCATGACATCATCATTTTTCAATTCCCACTATATTGGTACTCAACCCCCGCGATTCTTAAAGAATGGCAAGACCTTGTTCTCGAATATGGCTTTGCTTATGGCACCGACGGTAATGAACTGCAAGGTAAAAGCTTGTTATGCAGTATCACCGCTGGTGGCAAGAAAGATGCTTATCAGACAGACGGTTATAACCACTTCACCATACGTGAACTGCTTCACCCAATCGAACAAACAGCATCTTTGTGCGGCATGAACTACTTGGCCCCATTGGCTTTATTTGGTTCACGTACTGCGTTGGAAGAAGGCCGAATTCAAGATCACGTAAACAGCTATAAAACACTTTTAGAGGCTTTTGTTGCGGGCGAAGTCGACCTTAAAAAGGCAAGCAAGGCTGAAAAGCTAAACCATTACGTTGATGAACTGATGAGCAGAGGTTAAATCATGACAGGATATTTTCTACAAGCATTTATCTATTTGCTTGCCGCAGTCATCGCGGTTCCTATCGCCAAAAGGCTTGGTCTCGGATCTGTGCTTGGTTACCTCATTGCAGGTGTTGTGATTGGCCCAATTATCGGTTTGGTTGGCGAAGAGACGACAACCATTCAACACTTTGCCGAATTCGGCGTAGTGATGATGCTGTTCTTAGTCGGGCTTGAACTTGAGCCTAAGATGCTTTGGGCAATGAGAAACCGTCTTATGGGACTGGGTGGCCTGCAAGTTGGCGGCACTACCGCAATTGTTATGGGTATTGCCCTATTCTTCGGGCAGCCTTGGACGATAGCACTCACCATCGGTTTGATCTTCGCACTGTCATCAACCGCGATTGTTCTACAAACATTCAATGAAAAAGGGTTGTCCAAAACCGAAGGGGGCAAGAACGCTTTCTCTGTTCTGCTTTTCCAAGATATTGCCGTCATCCCTATGTTGGCGTTCATTCCTCTATTAGCGTTGCCAGAATTAATTGAAGCAGCACAAAGCGCGGTCGCTTCAGCTTCTGATCACCATGAAGAGTTAAGTCTCGTTGCTGGCCTACCCGGTTGGGCTTATGGCCTTGTTATCACGGCATCTATTGCGATTGTTGTTGTCGGCGGGCACTTCTTAAGTCGTCCACTGTTCCGCTTTGTTGCAAGCTCAGGTCTGCGTGAAATCTTTACTGCAACCGCACTGATGTTGGTGATAGGTATTGCTGCACTAATGAGCCTAGTCGGCCTATCACCGGCTTTGGGTACCTTCCTTGCGGGTGTGGTATTGGCCAACAGTGAATTCCGCCACGAACTTGAGTCTAATATCGACCCGTTTAAAGGGCTACTACTTGGCTTGTTCTTTATTACCGTAGGTGCAGGCATCAACTTTGATGTCCTATTCAATGACTTTGGTTTGATCATTGGCCTCACCCTTGGCGTTATGCTACTCAAAGCCTTGGTGCTATTTACGTTGGCGTTGATCTTCAAAATCAAAAACAGTGACCGTTGGCTGTTTACATTGAGCTTGGCGCAAGCCGGTGAATTCGGTTTTGTCCTACTGAGCTTCTCATCCCAAAACCATGTACTGCCAGCCGATATTGTTCAAACACTGTCGCTGGTTGTTGCACTTTCAATGTTCCTAACGCCAGGGTTATTCATTCTATTTGATAAAGTGATACTTCCTCGTTACGAGCAAAAGTCTAACGATCGCGAAGAAGATACCATCGAAGAGAAAGGCACGGTGATCATTGCTGGTATTGGCCGATTCGGTCAGATTGTTAACCGCTTATTGGTATCGAATGATGTCAATACTGTGGTTTTGGATCATCAAGCTAATCAAGTCGACTTGCTACGTTCAATCAACATCAAATCTTACTTTGGTGATGCGACTCGTCATGATTTATTACATACCGCTGGTATCGAAGAAGCCGCAATGTTGGTTGTGGCTATCGACAACCAAGACTCAAGTGTTGAATTGGTCAAATACGTTAAACACAACTACCCTAAAGTGAAAATCTTAGCGCGTGCATTCGACCGTGGTCATAGTTATCGCCTAAGAGAAGCAGGTGCAGACTTCGTGGAATCAGAGACCTACCATTCTGCTCTTGAAATGGGTGCAGAAGCCTTGCGTTCTTTGGGTCATCACCCATTCTTCGTCGAGCAGCAAAAATCGACTTATCAACGCGTTGAGAGCCGTAAGTCTGAAAAGCTTTACCAAGCTTGGTCTGAAGCGGAAGAGAACCCACGCTACGACAACAACTACCGACAAATCTTCATTCACCTTGAAGAAGCAATGAAAGAAGATATGAAAAAAGACCGTTCAGACAAACACTCTCGTTCTGAACGTGGTTGGACACCTCCACCGAAAGGTTATGCAGATGGCTTTGAGGAAGAAGAGTCTTAAGCAGAATCTAGACTACAGCTCTAGATAACCATGCTATTCAAGCATCAAAAGCGGCTATTTAAGCCGCTTTTTCTTTCATTTAACCCCGACAAAACCTCAAATGAGCATAAGTATCAGGTGCTGACACTCGTAATCCGAGAGATTTGTGTGATCTAGCTAAGATTTTTAATTTCTGACCACATAGCAAAAGTGGATTCAATTTTTACATTATTTAAACATTCCACCCCTGCATAAACCACACCATAAACATGGCTATATATGCACTCATTTAAGTCGTTCAATCATCGCCCCAATTCATAGCGACCACCCTCTAAGGCTTGAGTTACATTGCATATATCTAAATACGCTGCACAAGCCCTAACCCAACCATTCACCACGCAAATAAGTATTGCGCCGCATTCACAAATTCAACCCGTTAAAATTAACATAAACATTTCAAAACATGTCTATCGTTACAATTTGTAACGAATGTCGGTATAGTCCTGCAATTCAAAAAGTGAGACCTCTGCGCTCACCTTAAAGGAGATATAATAATGATTACTAATGATGCTGTAATAATGGGCATGTTAGCTGTTATTCTTGGCGGTGTATTTATCACGGAAAGTAGCCAAAATAGCGCACTGAAAAAATTCTACTCGTTCGTTCCGGGTCTATTGCTCTGTTACTTTGTTCCTTCTCTATTGAACAGTTTAGGCATCATCGACGCATCAAACTCTAAGCTGTACTTCGTTGCGAGTCGTTACCTATTACCAAGTGCACTAGTTCTTCTGATCATCTCAGCAGACCTACGCAAAATCTTCGGCCTTGGCTCAAAAGCCGTCATCATGTTCCTAACGGGTACTGTCGGCATCATCATTGGTGGGCCTTTGGCGATTCTGATTATCGACCAAGTCAACCCTGACCTTGTATCTGGCGATGTATGGCGTGGCCTTACAACAGTAGCTGGCTCTTGGATCGGCGGCGGTGCAAACCAAGCCGCCATGAAAGAAGTGTTCGAGGTTGATGACCAACTCTTCTCTGCAATGATTACAGTTGATGTTATCTGTGCAAACATTTGGATGGCCGTATTACTTGTCATGGCAGGTCGTCAGAAGAAGATTGATGCATGGCTAAAAGCAGACACATCAGCTATCGAAGAGCTAAAAGAGACGGTTTCTAAATACCAAGAAGAGAACGCTCGACCAACAACTACTACCGATCTAATGAAGATCGCTGCAATTGCCTTTGGTCTAACAGGCCTTGCTCACTTCTTCAGTGACCTAATCGCACCATGGATCTCAACGAATGCTCCAGAACTTGCGAAATACAGCCTTACATCTGGCTTCTTCTGGCTAATCGTTATGGTAACAACGTTCGCGTTGATCGCTTCGTGCTTCAAATCGACACGTAGCCTTGAGCACAGTGGCGCATCGAAAATTGGTTCAGCGTTCATCTATATCCTAGTTGCAACTATCGGTATGCAAATGGATGTGACAGCTATCTTAGACAACCCAGGTTACTTCTTCATTGGTATTACATGGTTAACTATCCATGCCCTTCTGATGATTGTAATGGCGAAGCTAATTCGTGCACCATTGTTCTTCATGGCTGTAGGTAGCCAAGCTAACGTAGGCGGTGCTGCATCGGCACCTATCGTCGCGGCTGCATTCCACCCAGCATTGGCACCAGTAGGTATCCTAATGGCGGTATTGGGTTACGCTCTCGGTACATACGGCGCTTACATCTGTGGCCTCATCATGCAAGTTGCTGCTGGTTAATAGAATCGCTTAATCCAATAACACCAAAGGCTGAACGATGATCGTTCAGCCTTTTTCGTTTCTAAAACTGTATTTCAAATAACGGCTTAATCGAACAAAGATGTCAGTTTATTTTCCACCACAGGGCTGATATTAAAGCTCAACATAAAATCTGGACGCGTTTTTTCGTCTTTCTCAAGGTAATAGTTCGCTTCAATGCCAAACTTCCAAGGGCGTCCATTCAGAACCGTTGTTTTACTAACACTGATGTTTAACGGAATTTCCGCCTGATCCTTATTCCAGTCGTACGAGAATGTTGGTGCAGAGCCCACCGTCCAACCACCTCCTAATATCTCTACCCAAAACACTTGTGTCGATGTCTTGTTGATTCGAGTATCAGAATGGTCGGCTCCGTCTCCAGAAACACCATACAAGTGATTTGGGAACATACCGACAACTCGCTCGCTACTCGCTTTCCCGACCATAAACTCTGGTCCGACAGCAAATTGATCCGCTGTTAAGTCACTGCTGCCCGTTGGCAACGAAGCAAAGATACCGAACGCGACAATAGTACCACCCTCCATTTTAGGCGCATAAGCTAAATCAAATGAGATGTCTGTAAAGCCTGACTGCTCCGTGTGTTGCGAGCTTGCTGGTGCGTCCACATGGAAATCGTTCTGTACATAAGAGATGGCCGGGCGGAAGATCACTTTGTCGCCGTTATCCATGGGAAACGGCAGTGTCGGCTGTAATACTGTAGCGAAACTGTCCCCTCCACCATCGTAACCACCTGAATACTGGAGCTTTAAATTAAGGCTAGCGTAAGCTGTATTTGGGTTTGCAAGTTCCTTTGCTTCCTGTTCTGCCGCTTGATCCAGGGCAAGATCATGAAAA
>NZ_JBFRJM010000021.1:0-94916 GCF_041468865.1 Vibrio sp. 10N.286.52.C3
CCGCTAATCCGCGATGAACCGAATTTGATGCCAAAGCCGTTTTCCTAGTTCTCGACACTAACCTTTAAGCATCTAAGCATCGTCACTCTTTTTTAAATACTGATGCCAATTTTCATCGATCACGTCAAAGTGCTCAACGCAGAACTCTTTTCTGTCTTTCAAATAGTCGTTTTCCACTTCATCGAGCAAGTTCTTATAGGCATCGGGATCGCTGCCATACACCAAGCATAACGTGGAGAAGTAACGCTGCAGATCGAAACTGTGCTCGTCGATGTATTCCCCCAAGTCGTAATACTCTGGGCGGTCTTCTGACTCGAAAGCGAACATGTCTGCAGCGCTGATAGCAGCGTCGGCCCCATGCTCTACGTAGTTAAGCAGTAGCACGGTTGCTAGGTTATCAACCGCATCTTCTTCTTTACCCAATATGGCAATGTTCTGATCTTCGATATACGCATGCCCAGTCTCGTGTAGCAGGGTGTGCAGCAAGGTATCAATAGCGCCGGTTTGCGCAGATTTCCCATACTCTTTTTCGTATTGGTTCTTCTCAAAGTAATTGAGTGACTCAGCGTAAAAACTGTAAGGGATCAGTACTTGATGGGTTTGTGGATCGTAGAGTGGTCCTTTTTCCCCGCCATATTGAATGGTTAATGGCTTCTCAAACATGAAGAGTTGGTTTGATAGGTCGACCACGGTGTCATTAACGCCACTGCTTTGAATCTCTCGTTTGAGCTGCTCTTCTTCGGTATTTTGCGGTGTAGAGTACTCGACGATTAGGTTACTTTGGGTGGCTTGTTCACTAGATGCATAAGTTGTGGCAAACATTGCACTCAGGGCTAGGCTGCAGGTCAATGTTCGTTTCAATAATGTCATCGGCTATCCTTGTGATTACGTTGCGATTCAGAGTCGTGCTGGGGGTAACAACTCCAAGCTGTGTACCCTGATTTAGTTATTTCGTTAGAGTATAAGTTTAGACGGAATTTTGATGCATCGAGGACTGCAATTTTTGAAGTAGGCGCTATCATATCAATGAATAATCCGCTTAGAGATTCGCCACAAAGAATAAGTAAGCTGAATGAGCGGTGTCGATGTGATTCGTTTCTATTGGTAATTAACAGATAAATTTCGGTTCAACACAACCCTTGTGCTATACTCCGCGCCCCAATCCGAATTGGCTTGTTTAATCTTAGGAAATTATTATGAGTGTTAAAAACGAACTTCAACAAATTAACAACCGTCTAGACAAGTGTCGCCACAAGTTAGATGCTGCTAAAACTCGTAATGATCGTCCTGTTGTTCGTCAGTTCGAGGAAGAGATTAAGAAGCTAACTAAGAAAATTGCCCAGCTTAAACACAAAGAAAGCTATGATGTGAACCAAGAGCGTAAGTCTCTGGTTGATATGCCATTTAGCCGTGAGATCACTAAGGCTGAGCAAGCGGATATGGGTAAACTTAAAAAGTCTGTTAAAGGACTCGTAATTGTTCACCCAATGACGAAGATCGGTAAAGAACTTCGCATTGAGGTTATGACTGGTTACGCACCGAAAAAATTCTAATTACCAGCGATGGTGATGAAAGAGGAGCTAGAAATAGCTCCTTTTTGCTTTTTTAGGTATTAAGAAAGCAGAGTCAGCGGCATAGATACTCACGCCGTTTTCAACTTTTAGGAGGTGATTGTTGTCACAAATCCTTTTATCTCCTATAAAAGTTAACGTGCTACTAACATGGTACTAAGCGATCGCAGTAATGTGTTCGCTTTTCGAATCCACACTTTCTCTCCAGTTTGTATAAATATAGGTAGAGCAGCACAAATAATTACAGATAAAACTAGACTCATTAGGGAAGATGAGAACGTAAAAAAATAGAGGTTATATGAATCAATTAATTTCAATTGGACCACTAGAATCCTTCCTAATCGCGATTAGTGTTTTGTTTCTAGGTCATTTCGTCAATGCAAAGCTTCCGATTCTCAAAAAGTACAACATTCCAGAGCCCATTGTCGGCGGCTTGATTGTCGCTTTTGCTATTACAGCCCTGCACTTTAACGGCCTTGATCTTGAGTTTTCCTTGCCCCTGCAGAACACGTTTATGTTGATGTTCTTTGCAACGGTCGGTCTTGCGGCGAACTACACGCAGCTGATAAAAGGTGGTGCTAAGGTATTCCTATTCTTAGGGGTAGCGTCGGTTTACATCATTATCCAAAACGGTGTAGGCGTAACCTTAGCTACGGCACTAGGCCTTGAACCCTTGATGGGTTTGATTGCTGGCTCTATCACCCTTTCGGGCGGTCACGGCACAGGCGCGGCTTGGTCTCAAACTTTTGCAGACACGTTTGGCATTGCAAATACGCTAGAAATCGCGATGGCTTCAGCGACCTTTGGTTTGATCATCGGTGGTATTATCGGTAGCCCAGTGGCGCAAAAGCTGATTGATAAAAACCAGCTTGAATCTGAGTACGGCACTGGCACGCAAACACATGAACGCTTCCCTGAACTTGTTACTTACAACGAGTATGAAGAAGACAAAGTGACGGCGAAGAAGGTGATTGAAGTGTTGTTCATCCTTCTTATCTGTATCACGGGTGCGAAGTACCTAGAGCAGTGGGTGGCGACTTTTGAAATTTCTTGGTTGATGATTCCTGACTTCGTTTACGCGTTGTTTATCGGTGTGTTCATCACTAACGTGTTTGAAGTGACTAAGCTGCATAAGACTGACAGCGAAACGGTCGATATTCTTGGTACGGTGTCATTGTCACTGTTCCTAGCAATGGCGCTAATGAGCCTTAAGCTTTGGAACATATTTGACCTTGCGATTCCGTTCTTGGTTATCCTGGCGGTTCAGGCGGTTGTGTTAGGTATCTTCTCTTACTTTGTGACGTTCAAAGTAATGGGTTCTAACTACGACGCAGCGGTTATGGCAGGTGGTCACTGTGGTTTCGGCCTAGGTGCAACACCAACAGCGGTAATGAACATGGGCTCTTTGGTGAACCGTTTTGGTCCTTCACCACAGGCGTTCATGGTGGTGCCAATTGTTGGTGCCTTCTTTATCGATATCGTTAACCTGATTATCCTTCAGGGTTACATCTCGTTTATCGGTTAATGTTCGCCTTTACTTAAACGCAATGTGCTTATCGCACTAAGATGAATACAAGAAAGCCAGTCTGTTGACTGGCTTTTTTTGTTCTTGTTTATCGAGGTTTTCTTGCCTGATACCCCTGCGGTTAGGGCTCTGTCACATCAATAACTAGGGCGTGTTGATCTTTCGAGCTGATTTTTGCAGTGAGTTGCTGGGTATTTATACAAGGCAGAGGCATCGATGTGTAGCTAGCCTACATGAGAAGCCGATAACGCAGTAGAAATGACCAGCAAACGCTGCCCGAAGGGTTCGGGCTGGGCGCCACCGCAAAAAGCGTTTTACTCTTTGTTGAGGGAGGTTTGCTTAGAATGACTTGGCTACTTCTCCCTCGCCGCGATTAAAACGCTTTTGACTAGGCGTCCCCATCCGAACAAAATTTAACCACGAAAGGTCAACACGCCCTAAAGTGTTGTAACGACTTCATCAAGAGCTAGGCGCGCTTTTGGTTTGCCGTAGTTGTAGTCTTCGCCGTCTTTGTGGTAGCCGATAGCTAGCGCTACATCAACAACGTGACCTTCTAGTTCGTCAGCAAACTCTTCGCTGATCATAGCTGCATCTACACCTTCCATAGGTGTTGAAGCGATACCTAGACGAGCTAGTGTGTGCAGTGTGTTACCTAGTGCGATGTAAACTTGAGACTTAGTCCAGTTACCGTTGAAACCTGTTTCGTCTGTGTTCATTTCTGCGAATGCGTAAGCACCTAAGAATTGCTCGTACATTTCAGCTGGTAAGTGACCAGAGCTTACTTCTGTATCAGCACGCTTCGCGAATTTCTCTTTAGTGTACTTAGGATCGTGAGCAAACAGGATCGTGTGTGACGCTTCTTTCGCATGTGGTTGGTTAAACTGGAACATGTTTTCGAAAGTATTGTGGAAGCGTTGTTTTGCTGCGTCACTCTCAATGATGATGAATTTCCAAGGCTGAGAGTTGATAGAAGAAGCTGACAAGCGAAGTGCTTCTTTGATTACTTCCATGTCTTCCGCAGAGATGCGTTTTTCTGCATCGTATTTTTTAGCTGTGTAACGAGTGTTTAGATCAGTAATGATTGGATGAGTCATGTTGAATCCTAATATCTATCAATAATAAATGTTGTAGGGTTTTATGTTCAGTTACGTCAACAATAAACGGATAACCAATTTAAACGAATCTCAATAGATTGAACGTCTAAATAGTTATCGAACATGCCCCAATAAATCGAGTATCTGCGGTAGCTCAAGTCGATGGGTGTAAGATAATAGAAGAATGACTCGGGAAAAATAGCGAACATATCAAATCACTATGGTTAATAATGTCCATAATGATTCAATAAGTGTGATCTTAATGGAGGTGGAATCTCTAGATTCAGTAGCTTAGTACGCTTTGATACCATATTGGCGCAATAATGGCGGAAGTACGCTGTCTAGGTTGGGGATATCTTCTGGTGTGATTTCGATTAAACCAAAACCATGCTCTTCATAGATTTTTCTCGTAGCTTCACGTTTATTTTCGGCGATTGGCGCAGAATCAGTTCCCCAGAACTGGATGTATACTTTGCCACTTGGTAGATAAAAATCGCTGATCACTTCTTTTGATATCGGAAGCGGACGCTCGTACGCATGGACCACTCCTGCCATATAAAGCCAGTTATCAATGATCAGCTCTCCCTTTGATCGAACATAATGCCCGTCTAAGCTTCGGTGCTTCGCCTCAAATTTCTGACGAAAACTGGAGAATGACACATCGGTCGAGTGGCTTTCAGCATCATGCCCTAGGAATTCAACAACAGACTGCTTTAAACGTTTATTGCGAACCAATGAGTCGTGCCATACCACGAATAAGTTTTGAGTCGCTTTGTCTTCTCTTTGTTCACCTCCGGCTTTTAAGCCTGTAGAGGTGACATGCCAACCGTCTTCTTCTTTTGTTATCCAACCAAGCTCGTTGAGCAGTAAGTTGATTTTCTTTGCGCTGAGTTGAAAGGCACTGCCAAGCTGGGTGGCGGTGAGTGTTTTTCCTGAGAATGAATCCAAATCGATAAGAAGTTTCTCTGGCCAGACAATAAAGACACCGAACTTCTTATGTTCGACATATTCCCCACCAAAGCTTTCTCCTCGTTCTGTAAGAACCCAGCGCTCTTGTGAGCGCACGATATAACCCGCTGTTTTTAGATCGCTAAATAAAGTTTTAGCTTCTATGCCTTTTTGTTTAGCGAGTGCGGATGTGGAAATTTTGTCTGACATAGTCTTTTCTCAAATAGCAGAGTGATCCGCTGATGGGTTTTGGTGAGATACATGATGTGATAGCACAGGCGAGTACCATATCACATCTACTAATGCCAACTGCTGCTCACTGGTCTATGTTTTTAGTAGAAAGTCATGTCTGATTTTGATTTTGTGGGAAATGTGGTTCTTTCTGTAATTAAATTACATGATTAGCGATTCTGCTCATCTGGGTGCATATTTTCTATACGTGACACGATGTTCTTTTATACGGTTTATATAGATCTTAGATGCTATATTTTATTAAGTGTGATTTTGATCACTATTTATTTTTAAGTATTACAAGATAAAGCGTGATCTAGATCTTGCGTTAATGATATTTATTCTCATTAATTTGGCTTTGTAATTTTAATTCATGGTATTTTTGTGATCTAAGGTGCTCTTGTTAACCCTAAAGTGTTTTTCGTGTGTGATGGTTGTCACGAAAGTTGGGCTAAGGTGCATTTTAGAAATGTTGTGATACATTTTAATCGACTTTTGAGTACACACTTTCGGTCATTTGACCAACCAATACATTACGGGGTTCTACCTATGTTATCACCAGAAGCAAAGATTAAGGTTCAAAACTTTGGTCGTTTCTTATCCAATATGGTAATGCCAAACATCGGCGCATTTATTGCGTGGGGTTTCATTACTGCACTATTCATCCCAACCGGTTGGTGGCCTAACGAAACGTTAGCATCAATGGTTGGCCCTATGATTACATACCTATTGCCACTATTGATTGGTTACACCGGTGGTAAAATGGTTGGTGGTGACCGCGGTGCGGTAGTAGGTGCCATCACGACAATGGGTGTTATCGTTGGTACTGATATCCCAATGTTCATGGGTGCAATGATTGTGGGTCCACTAGGTGGTATCGCAATTAAAAAATTCGATGAAGCTGTTCACGGTAAAGTGAAGAGTGGTTTCGAAATGCTAGTGAATAACTTCTCTGCGGGTATCATCGGCATGATCTGTGCGATCATCGCGTTCATCGTGATTGGTCCTGCGGTTAAGATTCTATCTGGCGGACTTGCTGCTGGCGTAAACGCAATGGTAGAAGCGGGTGCATTACCTCTAGCATCTATTTTTGTTGAACCTGCGAAAATTCTATTCCTAAATAACGCAATCAACCACGGTATCTTCTCTCCACTAGGTATCCAGCAATCTGAAGAGATTGGTCGTTCAATCTTCTTCTTAATCGAAGCAAACCCAGGTCCTGGTTTTGGTCTTCTACTTGCTTACATGGTGTTTGGTAAAGGTAGCGCGAAGCAATCTGCTGCTGGTGCATCTATCATCCACTTCCTAGGGGGTATCCACGAAATTTACTTCCCTTACGTTCTAATGAACCCACGTCTAATTCTTGCGGTAATCGCAGGTGGTATGGCGGGTGTATTCACTAACGTAATGTTCGATTCTGGCCTTATCTCTCCAGCATCTCCAGGTTCTATCTTCGCAGTCTTACTGATGACGCCAAAAGGCTCTTACATCGGCGTGATTCTATCTGTTATCGCAGCAACGGCAGTATCGTTTGTTGTAGCGTCAATCCTTCTTAAAACATCAGCGCAAGATGATGAGGAAGATTCACTAGAGAAAGCTTCTGCACAAATGAAAGACATGAAAGCGTCTTCTAAAGGTGCAGCAGCAGAAGCAAACGTAAACCTAGCGGATGTAAAAGCAGTTTATGTAGCGTGTGATGCGGGTATGGGTTCAAGTGCAATGGGTGCAGGTCTACTACGTAAGAAAGTAGCAACAGCTGGCCTAGACATTGAAGTAACCAACTACGCAATCAACAACCTACCGGCTGATTCGCAAATCGTTATTACGCATAAAGACCTAACAGACCGTGCTCGTAGCACTGTGCCAGGTGCGATGCATATGTCTCTAAGCAACTTCCTAGACGGCGGCGTATACGACCAACTAGTTGCCGAGCTTGTCGATGCTCAAAGTGGTGAAGCGAAAGTAGAAGCTCCGGCTCCTGCAGCAGCTCCAGCGCAAGAAGGCAACAAGCTTGCACTCACTGACGACAGCATCTTCCTTGGCCTTAAAGCGACTCAAAAAGAAGACGCAATCAAGTTTGCTGGCGAACAATTAGTAAAACTTGGCAACGTATCACCAGAATACGTAGATGGCATGTTTGCTCGTGAAGAGCTTGTGTCTACTTACCTAGGTGAGTCTATCGCAGTACCACACGGCACAATCGAAGCGAAACAGTACGTACAAAAAACCGGCATCGTTTTCTGTCAGTACCCTGAAGGTATTCAGTGGGGCGAAGATGAAGATGATATCGCGAAGATGGTTATCGGTATTGCCGCACAAGGCGATGAGCACAACATGGTGCTGATGGCTATTACCAATTCACTCGATGATGAAGAAGCTGTGGAATGCCTACAGAACACAACAAACCCTGCTGATGTTCTACGTATTCTCAACGGAAACTAAAAAGCTCTAGTCAAGCTCCTGAGTGAAGGAGGCCGGTATCCCCCTACTGGCCTCATTTTCGGTCTTAATCTTTCTAACAAGATTCAGTCTGAATAGCTTACTGCTTAATGCCTAGGGCACATCGTCAAGGCATGTTGTTGAGCAGTTAGCTATCTAGATTCAAATATTTATAAGGTCAAAATTATGAAAGCGTTACATTTTGGTGCAGGTAATATCGGTCGTGGTTTCATTGGTAAGCTTCTTTCTGATGCTGGTATGAAGGTTACGTTTGCTGACGTAAATGAAACGGTTGTAAATGCGTTAATTGAACGCCAAGAATACCCAGTTAAGATTGTTGGCGAAGAGTGTGTTGTCGAAGTTGTTAAGAACGTGACAGCAGTAAACTCAGCGACAAGCGCAATAGTAGATTGCATTGCTGAGTCTGATCTTGTGACGACTGCAGTGGGCCCTACGGTTCTTAAAATCATCTCTAAGTCTATCGCTCAAGGCATTGAAAAGCGTGCAGCAGCAAACAACACTGCACCAATGAACATCATCGCGGCAGAGAACATGGTTCGCGGTACTAGCCAATTAAAAGCAGCCGTGTTAGAGCACCTTTCTGATGAAATGAAAGCGTTCACTGAAGAGCACATTGGCTTTGTTGATTCTGCGGTTGACCGTATTGTTCCACCGGCAGAAGCGGGCGAAACAGATCCTCTAGCGGTAACGGTTGAAACGTTCAGCGAGTGGATCGTAGATCAAACACAATTCAAAGGTGAGATTCCAAACATCCCAGGAATGGAATGCACTGATAACCTAATGGCTTTCGTTGAGCGTAAACTGTTCACGCTAAACACAGGTCACTTGGTAACGGCATACCTTGGTGTGCTTGCAGGTCATGAGACTATTAAAGACTCTATCGAAGATGACGTAATCCGCGCTGAAGTAACAGCGACGATGGAAGAGAGTGGTGCGGTTCTGATTAAGCGTTACGGCTTTGATCCAGAAGCACACGCTGCTTACATCCAAAAGATTCTAGGTCGTTTTGCTAACCCGTTCCTACGTGATGAAGTAGACCGCGTTGGTCGTCAGCCAATTCGTAAACTGAGCCCGCAAGACCGCCTAGTTAAGCCTCTAAACGGTACATTAGAGTACGGCCTACCGAATGCTCACCTAGTAAAAGCAATCGCTGCTGCGTTCCATTACAAGAACGAAGACGACCCACAAGCGGTTGAACTTCAAGCAATGTTCGCAGAAAAAGGCTTTGCTGAGACATTAGCGCATTATTCTGAGCTGAATAGTGACTCAGAAGTTGTTAAACTAGCGGAAGAAGCTTATCTAGCATTGAAATGATAAACCATCAAAGTGCCACACCAGTGGCACTTTCTTATTGTCGAGCCGTTATGCCAATACAAACAAGCCATGAAACTGAATTACTCGAAGCCCTTTCGGAAGCTGAGAGTGCTAGCGCCTGCCTAATGGCTGCTTATGATGCATTGGACGACACGGTAGATGCCGTATTAAAAAACATCTTTAAGAAAGACGACACTGCAATTAAGTTCGTTGTCGAGCCACTTCTCAACAGTGGTGGGCCGTTAGGCGAGATCATGATTCGTGCTAAGTTGCTACTCGGACTTGGCGTGATCAGTAAAGAACTCTACGACGATCTAGAGGTTTTCGTTACCTTGAAAGAGTGGGCGAAAATACAGGGTGAAGACACCAGCTTTACAGAAGTTGATGTGATATTTGAGCTCAACAAGGTGCACGCGATTCAGCGTATTATGCCTATCGAATATGACGCGGAGATGGTGGAAACGATGTCTGGCCCAATGCTTGAAATGTTCTTGGGGCGACATAATCAAAAGGTGAAGTCGACGATCGTATTAGCTATCACTGACATTATCACTACCCTATGCCGAGATAACGCGCTGAGCTCTTAGCTCTAGTTTGCAGCTCTGCTTATCTTGTTTCACATCCTACATAACTTGTAGCTGTTCGTTCGTTTCAATACAAAGATTAAAATGATGGCGGTTTCTCTCGTTGGAGAAATCGCTTTGTTGTTTTTGTGCTTCTAAAAAATATCCGAAATATCTTCCCATTAAATACAAAAGCAGCAGGCACAAAAAAAGCCACATTCAGTGGCTTTTTCTATTCAAGACGCTCTCTTTATAAAAACGCCCTGCTATTCAAGACTATAGGAATTATAGGTCTTGGATGTTCTCAGCTTCTAGCTCTTGGAAGTAGCGTAGAGTCTTAACTTTTAGCTCTTGTTGAGCTGGCTCATCAGCAACGATGATAGCTTTACGGTGCATCTGTAGAGCTGTAACAGTCCACATGTGGTTTACAGAACCTTCGATAGCCATTTGAAGCGCTTGAGCTTTGTTGTGGCCTAGAGAAAGGATCATCACTTCTTCTGCATCTAGAAGAGTCGCAACACCGATAGTTAGTGCGTATTTAGGAACTTGGTTGATGTCGCCATCGAAGAAACGAGAGTTCGCGATACGAGTGTCTTCAGTCAACGTTTTGATACGAGTGCGTGAAGATAGAGAAGAACCTGGTTCGTTGAATGCGATGTGACCGTCGATGCCTACGCCGCCCATGAACAGGTTGATTTTGCCGTATGAACGGATTTTCTCTTCGTATGCTGCACAGTGAGCATCGATATCTTCAGCTTTGCCGTCTAGCAGGTTGATGTTTTCTGCTTGGATATCAACGTGGTTGAAGAAGTTCTCGTGCATGAATGTGCGGTAAGACTCTGGGTGGTTAGGGTCGATGCCAACGTACTCATCCATGTTGAATGTTACAACGTGCTTGAAGCTAACTTCGCCAGCTTTGTAAAGTTCAATTAGCTCAGCGTAAGTAGTTAGAGGTGTGCTACCAGTAGGAAGACCTAGTACAAATGGACGCTCAGCCGTTGGAGCGAACTTGTTGATTGAATCTGCGATATGACGAGCAGCCCATTTACCTACTTTAGCTTTGTTGCTTAATGGAATAAGTCTCATTGATTTTGCCCCTAGAAATAAAATTTTATAGTGTTCTGAAACATTAATTCGCATTATAAAATAAGTTATCCAGTTCCGCTATTGTTTTAGGTCAAGTTTTTGCTTTTTTCGTCGTAACTGTGACTGGAACTCTCAAAATTGCACAATTATTGTATGGATATTTGGTGGCGTTAAACAAGATTAATACGTTTGTCATATACAGCAATGTTGATCTAATTCAGCACCTGAAAGGGTTGGTGTGTTTCTATGCCTTGATACGATTATTGCAATAATGGCATCGCTCGAACCATTGACGAATTTTGGTGCATTAACGTGTTTCGAGTATAAACAAGCGTTGAGCGTATAGTTGAAACTAGAAAAATAATGATGGCAATGGAGCGCTATCGTGATAAAAGACAGGGGCAGGATGAAGAACGATGAATCTCAGTGGGATGAATACCCATAAGATTGAAAGAGAGCTGTGTTTTAGTCACGCTATCGCTATGAATTGTATATAAATATTGGTAAAAATGGATAGGTTGGCTAAACTTACCAATTACAAAGAAGATGTGTGTTTGAAGGCAAAAAAAAGCCCAAAGTGATGAGGTATCACTTTGAGCGATTTTACTAATCTTCTAACACTAACTCACTTTCGTATTCTTCCCTAGATACGTCGCCGCGTTTGCAGCCGTTTAGGGTGTGAAAGCGACGGCGTCCACGAGCCAGTTGAATGTACTTCAACCAAACACGCTCTAACTTGGACTTTGCCTTATGAGGGTGAGACAACACTTTAATGAAGTGTTTTTCTTCTGCATTGATTGGTGCTAGTTCACCAGTTTCAAGTGCAAGCATAGTGTCACCAAACAAGGTTAGGATTTCCTCTTCTGAAAGAGTAAAATCACCCGACTTAGCGAACCCTCTCGGGAATTTAATGGTGTCATAAAAACGTTTTTTTCCGTGTCGGAATTCGGTCTCAGACATATCAGCCTCAGTAATGTGGTTAGATAGAAATTAGTGTTTATTGCTCACGCGAAAATATTGTTAAAAGGCTAAAATAGGAAACAAAATGTTTTTGCCTTTACGATAAACAATCCTAGATCGGCTAGTTAGCAGATTTATTACAGAGATGTATTTGATGGATGTGAAAGTATTTAGAACCTTTCTTGAGGTTGCAAGGGTGCGCCATTTTGGGCGTGCAGCTGAAAACTTGTATTTAACACAAGCGGCGGTGAGTGCGCGGATCAAACAGCTTGAAGGCTATTTTGATACTCAGCTCTTCATTCGTGACCGCAATAACATCAAACTCACATCTTCCGGTGAACGTTTGATTGGTTATGCCGAAGTGATGGTGTCCACCCTACAACAAGCCAAATTTGAGCTGTCGTTAGAGAGTGGTAAAGCCTTGCAGTTAACGCTGGGCGGCACGCCGAATATTTGGGATGCGTATCTGCAAAACTGTTTAAGTGTGGTAACCGACTCTTTTGGTGGTTACGGCTTTATGGCAGAGGTGATGGGGCGCGAGCAACTGAACCGTAATTTGTTAGAACGAACCTTAGATATGGCTTTCGCGTTCGATCAGATCAAAGCAGAAGAGCTGAACTGTAAAAAAGTCGCTGACTTGGTTTTGGTGTTGGTATCAACGCAGCAAGATGATCTGGAATCTGTATTTCAACATAAGTATGTTTATGTGGATTGGGGAACGCGCTTTGGTTCTGAACACGCAGAACGTCACCCTAAAGTGCCAGCACCGTACCTACGTACCTCTACAGCCCGTATCGCCCTCGATTTCATTTTAGAGAAAGGCGGCAGTGCGTATCTTCCGGTGTCTCTAGTCGAACCTTTTATCGATTCGGGTCAGCTGCACAAGGTGAAAGGGGTTGAAGACTGGTATCTCCCAATTTATCTGAGCTACCGTAAAAGCAGTACCTCGGTTGATGCGATCATGCAGGTTGAGAAGTTGGTTAATGAGATTGACCCATCGACGGCTTACACATTGCAGCAAGCCGCTGAACAAGCACCTGAGTAACGGCATTCGCGGTAAGCAGTGGCTTTGCTGATTAGATTCAATAAAAAATGGCTCCCAACTAATTGTATAGTTGGGAGCCATTTTTGTTTTAAACCAGAAATGTACTTCTTTTCGGAACTAGAGATCGTTTCTAATTCCATAAATATCGTTTAAGCCTGGTATGTGTAGCCTTTATTAAAAGCCCTATAGGTTCATTAGATTCTCAATAGACTCTTCAAGAGAGTGTGACATGTACGAATGGATTTGATTGCCATCCGTTGCGTCAATCTCGATCATAGAAATCCCGTTGTCCGCTTTGTCTTCAAGAAAGCTTAGAGACTGCTCGACTGATTGACTGGTGAGAACCTGTTGATTTGATAAAACAATACGACATGTGTGTAGAACCATAGCCTTTTCCTTTTTATATTCGATAGGTCTCTGCATCTTGGCGTGCTAAGTACCGATCGTTGACGTTGTGAGAAGAATGTCCTCTCTAGGTTAAATTTAGTCGAATTGAATAAAATTAAAACCCTTTTTTGTGATTTATCTGACCTTCGCTTCCGAAAGTGGCTAGCGACAATGGTGGTTCACGGTAAACTTTTAGGTATCGGATCAAACGCTATGGTAAGTGGGAAGAGTACGGCATGTCGAAAAAGATCAATCACAACAGCAGCTTAACCAGTGAGCAGTGCCATTTGGCTCGATATGCACGAGATGCTCGCTTTGATGGGATGTTTTTTACAGCGGTGAAAACGACAGGAATTTTTTGTCGCCCGATTTGCCCAGCCACACCACCCAAAGAAGAAAACGTCGAATATTTTTCCCATCAAGCTCAAGCATTGAAAGCGGGATATCGTCCTTGTTTACGTTGTCGACCAGACAGCGCACCTTTTTCGCCGGCTTGGAAGGGCGTCGAAACCACTTTCTTACGTGCGATGCAGTTGATTGATAATGGCGCTCTGAATTCAGGATCTATCGTCGACCTTGCAACGCGGTTAGGTATTTCAGATCGTTATTTACGAACCTTATTCGACAATTACATCGGCGTGTCACCCAAGCAATATAGTCTGTACAGTCAATTGATGTTTGCCAAGCAGTTGCTGCACACCAGTAGCATGAGCATTACTGATGTCGGCTTTGCTAGTGGCTTCAATAGTACGCGCCGTTTTAATGATGCCTTTCAAAAAGAGCTGCAGCTTTCGCCAAGCCAAATTAGGCGAGCGAAGCCAAGTGACACTCAGAGTAATCATATTCAGCTTGGTTTTCATGGACCCTTAGATTGGAACCACTTGTTGAGGTTTTATCGACGAAGAATGATTGAGGGCTTAGAAGGCGTTGGCGAAGATTATTATAAGCGCACGGTAAATGTGAACGGGTCAAAGGGTTGGTTCAAGGCGACTTTAGCCAAAGATAACCGCTTGGATATTGAATTCGAGTTGGATGATATAAGCCAATTAAGAAGCTTGATTGCGAATATCCGCCGTATGTTTGATCTTGATGTCGATATTGCCAAGGTTGAGACGTTCTTTACGACTATCGATCCTAACTTGGTGGCTAAGAGTGGTATCCGTATTCCTGGCGTGTGGAGTGCTTGGGAGGCAGGCGTGAGAGCGATTCTAGGACAGCAAGTTTCGGTAACCGCGGCGATTGGTCAGCTTAACTTATTGGTCAAAGAGCTTTCTGATGAACATGAGAAAGCCAGCTTCCCAACACCAAAACAGATAGCGGACGCTGATGTTAGCTTCTTGAGAATGCCGGGAAGCCGCAAAGAGACCCTAAAGCGTTTTGCCGAATACATGGTCGACAATGAAGCTGAGCATCCTTCCAAATGGATTGAGCTAAAAGGGATTGGGCCTTGGACTATTCAATATGCACTGCTTCGCGGGTTAAGCGAACCTAATCATCTGTTGGTTGGTGACTTGGTGGTGAAGAAGTTTATTGAGCATCGCCCCGCCATCAACACGGAGAGTGTTTCGCCTTGGGGTAGTTACGCCACGTTCCACTGTTGGAATCAGTCTTGATCGGAATACTAAGCTAGGAGATATCATGGACAACCGTTTTACTTACTATGAGAGCCCATTGGGAACCGTGACGTTACAGGCGAACGATGAAGGCTTGCTCGGCCTTTGGTTCGAGACACATACCACCAAGCCGGAACCGTTGGGTGTTCAAGATGATAGCTTTCCGATCTTTGCATTGGCTATCGAGCAGCTTAATCGCTATTTCTCGGGCGAAGCTATTCAGTTTTCTGTGCCGATTGCAGCCAAGGGCACGCCATTTCAGCAGTCGGTTTGGCAGGCGCTGACGACCATTCCTTATGGAGAGACTTGGAGCTATGCACAACTGGCCGATGCGATAGGCAATCCGAAAGCCGTTCGTGCTGTGGGTTTGGCGAATGGCAAAAATCCGGTTTCAGTGATTGTGCCGTGTCACCGTGTGATTGGTAAAAACGGCAAACTGACGGGTTATGCAGGTGGCGTAGAACGTAAACAGCACTTATTGGTGATAGAGGGAAGAGAGCAAGACTAGCAAGCGATTTAGCCATGAGCCTGTCGAGATGCTGGCTGAATATCTCGTACTACTTAATGGTGAAGGCGAGTGGTTCTTAAAATATGACTTTGAATTAAAATCAACGCTTTCTGGGAAATATCGATTTGGTTGCATATTCTTTGACTATGTTCTCTAGGCAAGGATGCCCAAATGAATAGATTCCCCTTACTAATATCTGGCTGCAGCTCTGCATTATTGCTGACAGGTTGTTTAACTGATACCAGCCGACCTTTCGAGGTTCCACAGCTTGCTCTGTTCAAAGGTATGTATGAGAACGCAGATAATGACAGTTATCTACTTTTTGAATCCGGGCAAGTGACTTATCAAACAACGGATAATTCCGTGACTCGAACCTATCGTGTTGATGATGACTTGATCACCATTGAATTCAATTCTGGAAGCAGCCGAACTGACTCTAGACTAGTGATGCGCATTCAACAGAAGGGCGAGATGCTAACTTGCAACCAATGTCCAGCGATACAATTGAGTAACGTCTGGACACTTGTAGATAAGCCTGTGAAAGACAGTTCGAACTAGAAAAGATCTCCGAATTAGAAAAGATCGCCATTAAGCCATAGGTGTGCAGCGATACTGACGGCATAGCCAATCATGATCACTGGCATCCATTTCAAGTGGCCAAAGAAGGTGTATTTGCCATGCGCCGCGCCCATTAACGCCACACCTGCCGCACTACCAATAGATAACAAGCTGCCGCCAACGCCTGCGGTTAAGGTGATCAGTAGCCAGTTACCCATCGACATTTGAGGTTCCATCGATAGCACGGCAAACATCACCGGAATGTTATCGACAATCGCAGATAAGATCCCCACCATGATGTTGGCCCAAATTGGATCCCATTGGCTATACATCACGCCAGAGGCAAGCTCCAAGTATCCCAGTAGACTCAAGCCACCGACACACATTACCACGCCGTAGAAGAACAGCAGAGTGTCCCATTCGGCATGGGACACTCTTCGAAATACATCAAAGGGCACGACTGAACCGAGTCGCTTCAATGCCCCCCCATCATTGTTGGCAATCGCCACCGCTTTTTTCTTCGCCAGTGAATTTGGTAAGGTCTTACGCAAGAAATAACCAAAGAACTGTAGATACGCCAGCCCCATCATCATGCCCATTACTGGAGGGAAGTGGAGTACGGCATGGAAAGCAACCGCAGTGCCGATGGTCATGATGAACAACAACACGATGCGTCTTGCACCGCGTTTTAATTCAACGTGCTGATGCACCGTGTCGGGTTGGGTTGTGGGAACAAAGTAAGACATGATCATTGCAGGGACGAGGTAATTCATCACTGAAGGAATAAATAAGGGAATGAATTCACTGAAGCTCACATAACCAGCCTGCCACACCATCAACGTTGTGATGTCACCGAATGGGCTGAACGCGCCGCCAGCGTTAGCGGCTATCACGATATTCACACAGGCTAGGTTAACGAATTTAGGGTTAGATCCTGCGACTTTCAGAACCACGGCGCACATCAATAGAGCAGTGGTGAGGTTGTCGGCGATCGGTGAGATAAAGAAGGCCAGAATACCGGTTAGCCAGAACAGAGAGCGGAAATTAAAGCCTTTGCCCACCATCCACGCTTGCAGCGCATCAAACAGTCTTCTCTCTTCCATGGCGCTGATGTAGGTCATGGCGACGAGTAGGAAAAGTAACAGCTCAGCGTATTCCAGTAAGTTGTGTTCGAGTGCTTGCTTAGCGACTTCAACAAGGTTGTGTTCTTGGTAGATAAAACCAATGATTATCCAGATCAGTCCTGCTGCAAGTAACACTGGCTTAGATTTTCGGAGCTTTAGGTACTCTTCCATCATCACCACGATGTAGGCGACAACGAAAATGGTCAGGGATAGGTAGCCAGCGAATGAGTTGGTGAGCTTGAGTGGTTCTCCCAACTGAGAAGTGGCAGCACCTGCTACCGAAGAAAAGAGTAACAAAGAGAGAACAGCAGAAAGCTGGATACCTAACATGGATTACGCTCCGAAGTTAATAAGTTATTAACACGGGTAAAAGAGTAGACCTAAATAACCATGTGCAGTGTGATAGATATCTTAATAATTCAATAGATTATAATGAAAGGAATAGACTGTGATGTGAACGAAATACGGTCTTACATACTCAAAATTACTGTCTTCCACACTTAAGTTAAAGACTAAAGACTAAAGACTAAAGACCAAAGAAAAAGCCCTACCGGACTCAGTGCCGATAGAGCTTATTCGAAATTGCCAACATTATGCAGCATTGAGATCAAACGTCAGTGTTTGTTCTGCTGCACATACTTCAACAGGCCAGCCATAGGATTGGTATTCAAGCGCAAGTTTGTCCGCTACTACGCGAGATACTGTTGCAGTGATCCACATGCCTTTGCCCATTACTTGATATTTAAGCGTTCTCATTTCCATAGTCATCACCGTTCTCCTTCTATATTGGCTGCGCGAAGTCTATAGCACCTCTGAGGGCTGAAATTTCGAATTAAGCTCAAATTCTTTATAAAATGGCTCACTGTTTGCGCTTGGCTCAAAACTCAATCAACTAAGGGAAAACGGTTGCGTTCTGGAAGCAAAATCACTTTTTAAGTCTCTGTATTATAATCGAATTAAAATTGACTAGAAAAACAATGTAAGAGATCTCTTACAGCATTATCAGAGATCGCACTAGGTAAAAACTTCTCACTAGAAGCCAGATTTGTGTGGCGATTGTGTGCGTTTTTGGTTGCGCTGTTGAAGCAAGATTTTTTAGTTTTGTATGTGAAATATTCTAATTTATTTAGCGTATGGTCCTGCTTTTAAATCCAAATCACAGTTTTATATGTTGCTGTGCTTCTTTTATTTAAACCGATACGCTATTTGATTTTGGTCATTAACCTTTCGCTCATTAGTTTGCACTATCTATACGTGTTCTGTTCCATATAAGCGAGATGTATAGAGGTCCTTGTGACTAATCCAACCAAAACCGATCGTAAAGTCACGATCGGCAGCTATATCGCACTCGCGTTCGCGATGGTGTTCTTTTCAGGCTTAATGCAGTCCAATGAATGGTATGGAGTGTTCGATTTTACAACGCTCAACGGTTCATTCGGTAAGGTCGCTTACGATGTGAGTGAAACGGCCGATGGTATTCAAGCGGCAACGACGTCACTGCGTGGTAAAGGCGGTAGTGGTGCTCGCGACGGTTTCATTTTTGCTTTGACACTTATTCCGACCGTGATGTTTGCACTGGGTATGATCAACGTACTTGAGCACTACGGTGCACTGGATGCGGCTCGTAAACTACTGACACCTCTGCTTCGCCCTCTGATGGGTATTCCGGGTAACTCAGGCTTGGCACTGATCGCTTCTTTGCAAAGTACCGATGCTGGCGCAGCGATGACACGTCAGCTGAAAGACGAAGGACATCTGACTAAGCGTGAAACCGATGTGTTCACCATGTTCCAGTTTACGGCGGGTGCGGCGATCGTTAACTTTTTCTCTTCAGGTGCGGTGCTGTTCACTCTAACCGCGATGGACGGCTCTTTAGCGGTGACATCGTCAATTGGTTTGGCTGTCGCTGTGATGTTTATCTTTAAGTTTGTCGGCGCGAATCTGTTCCGTATTTACCTCAACATTACTGAAGGCAAAGAAGACAAACCAAAATCAGACAAAGAACAAAAACTGGAAGAGGAAGTAGCATAATGAGCGAAGTTAAAGCAAAGAAACCAATGGTTACTGATATTTTCGTTGAAGGTGCTAAGAAAGGCTGGGTTATTGCGACTACCTCTACGGTACCGAATGTTCTGATGGCGTTTGTGATCATCAAGGCATTGCAGATAACGGGTGCGCTGGATTTGATGGGCAGTGTATTTGCTCCAATTATGGCGGTATTTGGTTTACCTGGCGAAGCGGCAGCGGTATTGATCGGTGCGTGGATGTCGATGGGTGGCGCGGTGGGCGTGGTTATCACGCTGTTTGACCAAGGTATTCTGAACGGCAACCATATAGCTATCTTGGCGCCAGCTATCTACTTGATGGGCTCTCAGGTGCAATACATGGGCCGTATTATGGGACCAATTGGTACTGAAGGTCGCTACATCCCGGTGATGATCGCGATTTCGGTATTGAATGCGTTAGGTGCAATGTTCTTGATGAACATTATTTTGTAACGTGACTTTGAACGGTTAGCTGCGAACAGCTTTCAGACGTTACAAAAAAGGAAACCCCGTTTGGCTTTCACCAAACGGGGTCTATTCTTTTCGTAGCCATCCTGCTACTGCGCGTTACTTATCTTTCAATAGGTAACTGGTGCTCCCTGCATCGTTCCTTGACGTGGCTAAATCCTTTAACCTATCCAATTCATCGCCGTCCTAGCGGTGTCCTTGCAAACTCATCATCCTGATAAGCGACTCTATCCTAGAGCATAACTTCCTTGCTGATAACTCATCCTAAGCCATCAAATCTTCATCCTGAAGATACCTAATCCGTTAGGCTTTTTCCTGTTCCTGCCAACTCCCTGTCGACATGTGTATTAAACACTGCAGAGGCTTTGCTCACAATCCACCCTAAGAAATAAATGTACCCACTGATCGAAAGAAATATGCGTGGATTCATACAAAACAAGGGCTTGGGTTTGTATTTTAGGAATTTTCTGCGAAGCTTGATTGTGATCTCTTACGTTCGGTGTGAGAGATCTCTTACAAGTACTCGGGTGCGATTTTCATTTTATCTCGGCGGGTGTTGTCGAACAGATAACAAAGAACACTGAGTAAACACAAAATAATAGGGAAATATGATGGTTACAGCACTTTACGCAGCCTTGCTGACGATCGTAATGATTTGGTTAGCAATAGAGGTGATCAAGCAAAGGCGAATCAATCTTGTTGCTCATGCTGATGGCGGTGTCGAGTCGTTACAGATAGCACGTTCGGCACAAAGTAATGCTATGGATTACATCCCAATCACCGTTATTTTGATGGGATTGTTAGAGATGAATGGCGCCGGTGTGTGGCTGATTCATGTCATTGGTGTGGCGTTTATTCTGGGGCGTGTGATTCATGCGAAAGGGATCTTAGCGAAGAACTTCAAAGGTCGAAAAGTGGGTATGGTGTTAACGCTTATCTGCATGATCTCTTTGATTGTCCTAAACTTAGCTTACCTACCTTTTGATAAAATGTTCTAGGGAGCATTATGGCGTTGCGTCTTCCTCCTGCTTGGGCGATTGTCCTCGCAGGCTTGATACTCAACATCATGGCGATTGTCATGTCGAGCTTGGTGTTGGACAAAATTGAAGCGGAGAAATCGGAATACAACGATCGTAAATACGGTAATGTGTACTCTATACAACTGTCCTGGAATACGATCGAAACCTTAGAGCGTAAGCGTGAAGCGATTCTGATTCACCTTGATAAGCTATCCCCAGAAATCGCTCAACCTGCCACAGTTCTTGATGAAGCGCTTCGCGGACAACTTCGGAGTTGGGTGAGTGACGAGGTGCCGGCCATCTCGTTGGCTAATTTACCTAAGCTTATGATGCTGATAAACAATGCCCAAGAATCGCAACGATCACGAATTGATGACTACTATTTGGATAATCTAACTTTGGTTGAGTTGATCCAAAAGCTTGATGAGAAAATGGCTTTCTATAAGAACATCGCCCTGTTTCTTCAGGTGTTTGGTTTAGCGCTTATCTTAGCTCGCGACCTAGCAAGAAGACCTTAGTCTTTAACCTTATTTACCTATTTACTTGTACCGCTAACGAGACTCACTTGGCAGGTTGGGGTGCTGCTGGCCTTGGTATTTTGGTAGCTGTTCTTTCAGCCCCTTAAACGTGCTCAGCGCACTGCCTATCGATAACTTATTCATCAACCAATTGGGCAAGATGCCACCTGCGTTCGCATATGCGGTGTAGGTGATGTAAGTATTGCCATTAGTGAGCGGTTGCAGCGTCCAAAGTGCGTCCACATCGTAAATTCGAATATACCCCGATTCTTTCGCCAAATAGTTAGACGCATCCTTTATCGACAAGACAAACTGCCCACCCTCGATGCTGTACTTTGAGTAGGTCACCATATCGCGATCTCTAGCAGGCCAAGGCGCTTTGAATTGGGTATAGACGATGTTTTCTGCCTCAGATATCTGCATCAAGACACGGCTTTGCGACACATTGTCTATCCAGTTTGGCACGTTCTCGCTGTCTTCCAATAACAGTAAAAAACCGGAGTAAGTGGTGGGCGTTTGCATCTGTGCTCGTATTTCGACCAAGCCTTCGCTGTGTGGCCTTTTATCAATCATGATGCCATCTTCACTTTTGACGAACTGCCATGGGTTGGCATAAGTCAGTGTCGATAGGGCGCAGAGGCCGAGTACCAAAACCTTAGGTAATGTCATTATTCTTCCATAAAAAGAAAAGCTTATCTGCTAGGAGTATAGAATAGAAATGGACTTAGTAGGTGTTGCCAATCGCTTTGGGTTGGCCTCTTTGGGGAAAATCCCAATGAAAACGGAAGCGTTCGGTCGCTTCCGTTTTATTCTTGGGCAATGGATAAGCGCTGTAGGCTAGAGCTTATAGGCTTCTACGGTTTTGATGGTTGTCCAGTTGCTGTTGGCGTCTTGGATGAACTCTTGTGTATTCTCCAGCCAGCGTTTCTGAACCGATTTGTCTAAGTTCAGATACAACTTTCCATCTTCCACCTTCCAAGCGAGAGGGTCGGTTTCAAACTTCTTACCCATGGCTACTCCAAACGCGCAGTAACCGCCATATTGAGGGGCATAGGCTTCTGGATTGGCTCGAAATTCATCTCTGTTTTCACTGCTCGCAAAGTTATAGATCGCATTCTTATAGGTCGCTGTGAACTCAGATGTGCCTTTTACTGGACCTTCATTGGCAAAGTAAGCGACAGGATCATAGCCTTTAATTGCGAGGTTATTGCTGTCGACACTCATATCAAGGTCTGCTGCCATTAACGAAAAGCTGGTGCCTAGTAACGCGGCCATTAGAGTGATTTTTTGACTGGTCGATTTCATGTGTGACATATCAAGTTCCTTGTCAGTGTTGGTTATCTTGTTTGAAATAATTTAGCCCACTCGTCCGGTCTATAGAGGGACAAAAGAACTAAAAACTAAGCGAATCGTTCGGAGGATGCATGGATCTGCTTTCACAACTAATGGAACACTTCTCGATACGCACTGGCGTTTTCTATTCTGGAAACCTGTGTGGAGTATCGTCATTTAACGCGCAACAAGGTAAAGAGGGCCACCTTCATGTATTGAGCGCGGGGGAGTTGAGCTTGTCTAGCGCTCACACGGAACACAGGCATTTGTCGCAGCCTTGCATTGTTTATTTGCCGAAATGGCGTCACTGGCCGCGATGTCTCGCACTCAGTTTATTGAAGCATTCAAGCGCGAGGTGGGCGAAACTCCGGGTGATTATGTCCAAAAGTGGCGTGTGTCTGTGGCTCAGTCTTTGCTGTTACAAAACAAGCCATCAATTGGGTGGCGGACGAAGTGGGGTACAACAGTTATTCTGGATTCTCGCGTGCTTTTCAGCATGTCGCGGGAATGTCGCCACGTTTATGGCTAAAGCAAAATGCGTCGTGAAACGGCAGGCAATCCCCACCCGATTTATGGCTATTCGTATCTGGCTGGTCTATGTTTTAGCGGAAATTGTATGTAGTTTGTTCTTTTATCGGAAGAGGGTGTAAAAAGGTGGACTTTATAAGCTCGTTGTAACATCCTGCCCGTCCTATTTTATCTAGACACCAATGAGACGAAGTGCCTGCTGAACATTATTCAGCCTCCCGTATCTCATTAAAGTATTAAGGAGTTCAACTTGAACCTATTTGTAAGAGACCTTACCGTTATCGATTCTTCATACATCTGTGAACACAGAGGGGTCGTAGGAGATAGTTGGATTTTAGATGTCACCATGTCTGGTGAACTTAATGAAATGAGCATGGTGCTGGATTTTAGCAAGGTCAAAAAGCAGATCAAACAGCTTGTCGATGAGCATGTTGATCATCGTTTGCTGCTGCCAATGCAGAGCGCTGCAATTGTTCTTCAAGCGAGCAAAGCGGGCTACTCTAAGGTTGATGTGTTGCGTGGTGACAAGAGTCTTCATCTACATTGCCCTGATGAAGCATATTGCCTCATTGATGCAGAAGCGATCACCATCGAGAGTGTGACCGCACACGTTTACAATATTCTTCGCGATAACCTACCAAGTAACGTCACAGGGTTAGAGATTACCCTTCGCCATGAAAACATTAATGGTGCGTTCTACCACTATACTCACGGTTTGAAAAAGCATGATGGTAACTGCCAGCGCATCGCGCATGGTCACCGTTCTCCAGTAGAAATCGTGGTCGATGGTCAGCGTGACGGGCAACGTGAACAAGCATTTGCTCAGCGTTGGGAAGACATTTATTTAGGTTCTAAAGAAGACCAAGTTTCAGTTTCATCACTTAACCTGAGTGAAAACGCGAACAGTGTTAATGATGAAAGTCACTATGGCTTCCGCTACACCGCGCCACAAGGCGAATTTGAGCTAGCGATTGCTAAGAGTGAGACGGAAATTTTACCGACAGATACCACGGTGGAATTACTTGCTGGCTATATCGCGGATCAAGTTGAACCTAGCCTAGCAGAGAACCAATCACTACAAATCGTCGCTTATGAAGGTGTTGGCAAGGGCGCAATGGCGTTCCGATAACACTCCAGCGAGTGACACAGTCTCATTACTGACATGATGAAATAAAGGCAAGATAATCCGTTATCTTGCCTTTACTTTTTGTGACTCTTTAAAACTGATTTAGCTGATGATGTTAGGCACAAACACTAACGAAGCAGCACGCGTCGCAGTGGTGTTTTTTCGATTCCAACAACCAACCCGAAGCTCAACAATACGGTGCCAAAAAATACCGTAACGTCTTTTGTCAATTCCGTAATGCCTAAGACTCCACAGACATTGAACAGCACGATAATGATCAGCAAATGGCAAACGTAGATGCCTAACATACGATTCGAGATCGCGCGAACCCACGCATAGTCGCCGATGTTTGGATTAGCCAAAAGCCACATAAATACGCCCATTCCCCATAGTGCCGTACCAAACAAGAAATCATTCATGTTGAATCCGACGTCGAACGTGGTGAGCCATGATGCCTCAGCAAAATGAATCAACATGCCTAACGCTAATAACCCCAACGCTTTAGTTGATGACACCTTCCATTGATTCTGACGAATAAGGAAACCTAAGGTCACCATTAACGTGCTAAAGAACGGGCCATTACGCGTGAAGAAAGGTGCTTCTAACCCGGTTAGCGTTGCGTAGCTGCCCGCTAAAACACCATAAACGTAAAGTACAATGGCCGCTGGTAATAGCAGTTTGTCGAGTTTCATTTCGACTATCAAAGCAATGATCAAAACTGCACATACGAGAGCGGGAATAAACCATAAATGAACCAATCCACCCTCTAAGAAAGAGTTAAGTGGCGTGTTCATTAAAAAGCCCCAATAGCCTTGGCGCTCACCTAGGTAACCAAACTCTTCTACCTTCGCGAGGTTGAATGGCATCACTAAGCAAATGATGCTCCATGCTAACCAAACCTTAAGCAGTGGTTTAGAGTAATTAATGACGGTTTGCCACGGGGAGGCAGTCAGCTTGGGCTGAATAAGATAACCGGAAATTAGGAAAAACAGAGGTACCGCAAAACGAGCGGTTTGGTTGAGTACATAACCGATCCAAGGCACTTCATCGATTTGCCAATAAGTAAGTGCCACTTGGCCATGTAAGCCAATGATCGCCAAGATAGCAATCACTCGACCCAACTCAATACTGGCGATGTGTTGTGAAGGCGTATGTTGAACGGAAGACATATCAGATCTCTAAGAAAATTTTCGTAGAATCTAACAGCCTTTTTATTGAATCAGTTAGCGCTAAATCAAGGGTTGCGACCTTTGTTTTAAGGCTTGTATTGATTATTTGAAGCCTGTCGCAGCTATATTAAATCCATTGCAGTAAGTACAAAAATACCGAGAGTACAAGTGATAAGAGAAACAACAGTAGTAAGCGCGATGATGTTAGCCGCCAGTGTTGAGTTTCCTCCCATCGCACGAGCCATAACGTAGCTTGCCGCTGCTGTTGGTGCTGCGCTCATCAAGAAGATAAGCCCGAGATCGAGCCCTTCAAATCCTAAGTACCCAGCCGCCAGTGTAATCAGTAACGGTGAGGCAATTAACTTGTAGCTAGAGGCGAACCACGTCGATAACTTTTCTTGTTTGAGCGAGCTGATGTCCAGCGACCCACCGGTACACAGCAGTGCCAAAGGTAACGTCATGTTGGCAAAGTACTGACCAGCATCAGTGACCATTTTTGGGATAGGAATCGAAAGCGCATAGAAGACGACCGCTAAGAAAATAGCGATGATCAATGGGTTCTTGGTAATCGACTTAGCGATCACTTTAATCGCTTTCGCACCAGTGTCTTCGCCTTTGGGTGTCAGTGCAATCACGGCTTGAATGTTATACAACACGGTTAGAGATGCGACATAGATAGCCGCCAATGCCACGCCTTGGTTGCCATAGATATTAGCCACATAGGCGAGGCCGATGATCGCGGTATTGGCGCGGAATCCACCTTGGACAATCACACCTTGATCTTTCGAACCTTTAAATACTAATTTGGTTGAGAAAATCGTGAACAAGAAAAAGACAAAGTTAGCGATGACGCCAAACGCAACTAACGCGCTACTGGCTGAAAAGTTGTGATTCGATTGAACAATACTCAGAAATAGCATCGCGGGCAGGGTGACTTGAAATACCACCTTAGATGCGACATCAATGAAATTGTCATTGATTAAGCCGATTCGTTTGAGCATCACACCAAGAAACAGCATTAAACAGATAGGGCCTGTTACTGACGCCGAAAACGCAAACTGTTCCCAAAGTGTGTTCATTGTTTTTCCTTTGTTAGTCGATTTCAATTTCCTTTGAATACTGTCGCATTTTTCCACAATTCTTTGAGAAGAGAAATTGAATCCCAATAGATAAGTAAAAATCTTTTAAAAAAAGAACGAACGTGCTAAAAATAACGTATCAGATTTATCCTTGGTGAATAATGAGTAAAGGAAAGATAACCAAAGAGTATATTTTGAGTCATGCATTCGCACTTGCGAGTGAAAACGGGCTTGAGAGTTTGACGATTGGCGAATTAGCCAAACAGTGTGGCATGTCTAAGAGTGGCTTGTTTGCACACTTCAACTCTAAAGAAAACCTGCAACTCTCTGTACTCGAGTATTCCAACGCCATATTCACCGAAAGAGTCATCATTCCCGCAAGAGAGCTGGGAGATGGTGATATTGAAGCGAAATTGAAACAGCTGCTCGACAATTGGTTGGGCTGGAACCATTCATTCCAAGGCAGTTGCATGTTTATTGATGCATGGAAAGATGCGGGCAGTGAAACGTCTGTGATTCAGAAAGCACTGCAGAAAACCATTTCAGTGTGGATTGACTACTTGACGATTCAGGTAGCAAAAGCGGTTGAGAGCAAACAGTTCAGAGCCGATTTAGATCCTAAACAGGCAACCTTTGAGTTATACGGCCTCTACTTGAGTGCCAACTTGTTCTACTCGTTACGAGGCCAACAAGCGAGCCACACCCACTTTTGGAGTGGTGTACAGCGCTTAATCGCTAGCTGGAAAGAGGTTTAGCTCGCAAAGCATCTGAGTTTTGTTTAACTAAGGCTTATAAGAAATTTTAAGAGAAGTGGCGGCAAGCAGCCATAAAAAGCGCTATCGCCATTTTTTACACTAACAAATAGCACGGTCGTTCGATTTTTAGGGCCGAGCTCGATCCGCCAATGATGATGGCGATACAAGGAACGGTCATGAGTGACAAAATCTACTTTAATACATCGAACAAATTCAGCTTCAAGCGCAGCTTAATTGGCGCAACAACCAACCTGCATTACATTCTAGCGCCGAGTCATGCGAAGAAAACCGCACGTAAGCTGCTGCTCACGCCAATGCGTACCGAGCAAAAAAATGCCGATCCCCAAGGGCTTATCAAGAGTGAAATCAAAGGTCGTGATGGCGTTATAAAAACCTATTCTTTAGGTACCGGACCTGTTTGGGTGCTGACTCATGGTTGGTCTGGCACTGCGAGTCAGTTTTTCCCTCTGATGGAACATATTGCTGCTAAAGGTTTTACGGCTCTGGCTTACGATCATCCTGCTCATGGTGGCAGCGATGGTGTACATGGTCATATTCCTGCGTTTGTGAACGGTCTTGAAGCGATTCTAGATTCGGTAGGTGAGGTAGCTGGTTTGGTCGGCCACAGCATGGGTACGGCTTCTGCGTTGGAATGTAAGCACGTTAAATTGGAAAACAAGCCACTATTGCTGATTGCACCTGTACTGGATTATCTAGAAAACCTATTTGGCAGCGTCACACGTTCTGGTTACTCAATGAAACTGTTTGAAGCGGTAGTCGGAGAAGTAGAAGAGCAGTTTAACTATCCAATTCAGTCTGTTGATCCCTATGGAAAGCTAGCGCTTCGTGAGTCTCAAACGATCATCGTTCATGATGAGCAAGACAAGTTTACTAAGTTTGATGTGTCTCAGCGTGCTGCTAATGAAATGGGTCGCGTTACTTTAATTGCGACTCAAGGACAGGGCCACGGGCGAGTAATGAAGTGCCCACAAGTATTTGAGAGCTTTGATAACTTGATTGGTTAACTTTAACTAATCAAGCCAGTAGAACGCAGGTTAAGAAAACAAACACTAAAAAGGCCAACCAGACATTATCTGGTTGGCCTTGCTTTTAGGTGCTTAGTTGGTGTTTATCTCAATCCTATTTTTAGTTAGCACAGCTTGCTGGGCCGATCTCTTTCCACACGCCCCATTGGCCTGTCGTTGTTGGATCTTCACCGGTTGTCCACCATTTCGCTTCCCAAACCTTACCGCCTTGAGTCACTTGGTCGCCACCAGTGTAAACCGCGCCTGAATCCCAAGCGTTAGTACACGTACCGCCGCCTGTGGTTTTCTTTAGAACTTTCACTGAAGTAGCCGCAACCGATGTATCAGTGCCATCGCTGACCGTTACAGAGAAGTTCAGCGTTGTATCTTGCGTGTATTCCGCCGCGACAAAGCTCACTGAAGCACCTTGAACCGTTGCATCGATACCAGCAGGTACATCCCACGTGAAGGTCAATGTGTCTTGGTCTGAATCGCTTGAAGCCGAAGCATCAACCACGACTACATCACCTGCATTCACTTCAGCCGGAGCCGTAACCACAGCAACTGGTGCTGTATTGACTGGGCCTGTGTCTTTAGGAGTTACCGTTACAACAACGGTGTCAGTTGCAGTAGCGCCTTCGTTGTCCGTTACCGTTAGGCTGAAGGTTAGTGTTTCTTGCTGAGCGACTTCAACAACATCGAAGCTCGCAACCGCAGCATTAGCGTTCGCCAGTGTTACTGCTGTACCGCCGACTTGAGACCAAGCGTAGCTCGCGATTGTACCGTCGCTGTCTTTTGAAGCGCTGCCATCTAGAGAAACAGAAGCTGGGCCTTCAACCGATTGGTCTGTACCTGCAGCTGCCGTTGGTTTGCGGTTGACAGGATCAGTTGTACCGCCCGCTAGGCCTTCATGCATTGCATTCAGGATGTCGCCGTTATCTGCATCAATTTCCCAAGAGAATAGACCCGCAAGGCCAAGGCTACGAACGTACGCGCCTTTTGCTTTTACCGAGCGGTCATCATCAAATGTGATCAGCTGACCTGAAGTGCGGTTCCAAACGTAAGGCGCTTCTGCCAATTCGTCGTAGCCATATTCGAAGCCGTTGATGCCTTGGTTATTCGCTCCAAGCATGTTTGCTTTAATGCCTTTGTAATCAATAACGCCATCTTCCCATACGCCTTGCGCAGAGCTACCTTTCAGTTTGCCGTTACCCACCCCTGTCATAGGGTCGCTAGGATCGGTGAGTGATGATGGTAATACGCCTTCCCAGCCACGACCGTACATCGCTGTACCAACCACAAGTTTGTTCGCTGGAACGCCTTGTTCAAGTAGCAATTGGATGCCGTTGTCTGTGGTGTAAGCTGGGCCTGTGTACTGTTCGCCATTTTCATCAAGGCCTGTGCCATCACATTGACCAGGACGCATGAAGTTACCGCAGTTTAGTGCTGTTTGGTGACCTAACACGTTGTTCCAACCGCCGTAGAAGTCGTAAGTCATTGCGAAGATGTAATCCATGTATTGGATAGCATCGCCGTAGTTCACGTCTTCAATCTTATCGTGACCAACACCGATCGCAGAAGTGAGCTCGTAAGTACGACCGTTTTCCGCTTCTAGCTCATCTAGCATTACGCGAAGTTCTGCCATCAGTGCAATGTAAGCTGGGCCGTCATTTACAGGATCACCAAGGTCTGGAGCAGCACCGCCACCACCAGGGAATTCCCAATCGATATCCACACCGTCGTAGAATTTCCATGTGTTAAGGAATTTCTTAACAGACGCTACAAAGGTGTCACGGTTGGCTTTAGTTGTGAAATCAAAGAATGGGTCAGACAGCGTCCAACCACCAATCGATGGGATGATCTTCAAATCAGGGTTACGCTGTTTGAGCGCCATCATCATTGCGTAGTTACCCTTGATCGGTGAGCTGTATTCGTGGCCCGCTTGAGGGAAACTCTTCTGGAAAGCGGCCCATGGGTCGTGAATCACTACTTCGTAATCATTAACACCATGACAAGCTGTCATGAGGGCGTTGTAGCTGTTTCCACCTACCGATTTTACTGATTCGTTAGGACCACAAATTGGGATGAAGCCGTAAAGGATGTGGGTCAAGTTATCAGCAGGTAGGTTATCTACCGTGTAGTCACGACCATAAATACCCCACTCAACAAAGTAAGTACCGACTACCGTATTTGGATCTGTGTTGTATGACTTGTTGTTCGGATCCACATTCATCGCAAGTGGCGCTAAGTGTGCGCCATCTGTATCGGCAATCGTGATTTTAGCGGGTGCGCTTTTGCTACAACCTGTTTCGTCACACGCTTCTATTTCCATTTCGAATAAGCCGCCTTGGCCATATTCGAATGAAGCCGTGGTTTGGCTGCCAGTGATTGGGCCAGTGGCTACTTTAACGCCATCAAAGTAGATGTTGTACGTGTTTCCTGACGTTCCGCTCCATTGGTTGAACTTAACGTCGACTTTTGCTTTGTCGTGATATTTAACCATCTGGTTGTAGCCAGAGGTGGTTTCCATCGCGAGTTCAATTTTAGAAAATTGCAGGTTGTTGGAACCGTACATGTCGATGCTAGGTGCTGTTGGAGCAGCTAATGCTGTACCAGATAGCGCTAGAGCAATGCTTGCAGCACAGGTATTTATACGAATCATACTATTTCTCTCATTCCTTGAAGATTACGAGAACCCAATGGCCCCATAAACGGCTCCAATCAGTTTTGAAGGAGCTTCCCAGTCAGTATTCGAGAGAGTTTTAATTTCATAACTGAAAATAAATCCGTTTTCGATGGACAACTAAAAAATTGTATCTTGTTACAATTCTGTTGCTTAATGAATGAGAGGCTGAGTCCATGTTTTATAAAATAAAACATCCTTCAGTAGGAAAATCTCACAAGTGAAAATTCACGACATGAAGTTATGAAAAGGTGCGACAAACTATAAGAAAATACTGTGGATTGAAGCTGAATCACAAAGTGAAGTATGTTGAGCGAGCGGGGTCGATCGACGGGTAAACTTGAAGACGAATGCTTATGGCAGTATGGATAAGAGGGTTATCTTTTGAATTGCTCAGCTAAGGAAGTGCGTCGTTGTTGCATGACACTATGGGTATCACCAGTCGCAGTATCTTCGTAGCCTTCTTTAATAAATTGCTGAGATGGTACGCTTGGCTCTAATCGCTTTAAGCGAGGCGAATCGTAAGTACCACTGATGGTGTAAACGGTGGTTCCAGAGCCAGTGTTGATCGTGACGATCTTCCCGTCAAAATCGAATGAGGTAGTGATAAGACGATGATTCATCATCACACCGTTTTCTGAAAGTGTCAGGATGTCGGTGTTGTAAGGTGGCGCCGCAATCTCTATCCATGTGCCATAGACGTTGCTTGGGCTGACAGATTGCTGGTGGGCTTGGTAAGCAAAATAGCCGGCGGTGAGGGCAACCATAAAGCCAGCTAATAGGAAGCCGTAGAGTAACGAGTTGGCAAATAGATCTCTGCTTTTAGTCGGCTTTTTTGCCATTATCTCTTCATTTTTCGACTGATATTGTTTTAGATTCTATTAACTAAAGCCTTAGTTTGCAAAAATTGTTCTAAGAGTTAGAAGCAGGATCGAATTTTTTAATAAATGTGGTTGTGTTAATGGTTATTAGCCTTGCTCCTCAGTATTTACGTTATCAATGAAAGCGAATTCCAGAAATGCTTAAGCTATGCGTATTTATTTCTTGTAGGAAAGTCTCGAATTGGTTAAAACAATTATCACCTAAATTTACGCATAGGCTTACTCGGTGAGCTCAATAATTGCAATTTGAAGATAACAAGGAAGTACAATGATTAAAGAAAACACATACTTTGAAGGTGGCGTTAAGTCGTTAGCGTTTAACCAGTCTGGTGCTGATGTGAGTGTTGGTGTAATGGCGGTTGGTGAGTATACGTTCGGTACTGCGGCTCCAGAAAAGATGACCGTTGTTAAAGGTGCTTTGATTGTAAAGCGTGTTGGCGATGATGACTGGACGACATACCAATCTGGTGAGTCTTTTGACGTTGCGGGTGACTCTTCATTCGACCTACAGGTAAAAGAAGCGACAGCTTACCTATGTGAGTATTTGTAATCAGATCTAAATTTGTTCAATCAGGGCATCGTTTGTCTCTGATTGAATAGAAAAAAACCACGCTCTAGGAGCGTGGTTAAATAAGTGATAGTAACCGGCAGTGGATAGTGTCACTTGTTTTTGTAGTCATCAAATGGATGACTAAATCGTTGTTCGTTGCAAAATCTCTTCAATCTTCAATCTTCAATCTTCAATCTTCAATCTTCAATCTTCAAAGCTCAAAGCCAAGACATCAGTAAGTCTCAAACACACCGTTGTTGTAGTCTTGAATTGTCTGTTCAATCTCTTCCATCGAGTTCATGACAAACGGGCCATAATGCACAACCGGCTCATTAATCGGCTGACCAGAAAAAATCAGTACACCTGAATCTTCTAGGCTTTTTAAAGACAACAATTCAGCTTTGGTGAGCAGGGCAAGTTGACTTTGGTTGATGACTTTGTCGCCGATCTTAATACTGCCTCGGTACACATAAGTCATGGCATTGTGATTAACATTAGTCCCTAACGTGACTTTTTGCCCAGAATGAGAGCGCCAATCCGCAACGCTTAATGGCACACCTGTTTTCTGTAATGGACCCTGCGCTCGTAAAGCCTCTGAATCCTTGTCAGTTTGGTTGTGCAGTTCAAACCCTCCGGCAATCACTCTTAACAAACCACTTTTTTCACTTTGATGCTCCGCGATGCTTTCACTTTGGAAATCGTGATACTGAGCTGGCTGCATTTTGTGTGTCGCAGGTTGGTTTATCCAAATCTGAAAACCATGCAGCGCACCTTCTTCCATCATTGGCATTTCGCTGTGAATGACACCACGGCCTGCGGCCATCCATTGAGCGCCACCGCTGCGTAGCTCTCCAACATTCCCCATATGGTCTTTGTGTTGGAAGTGACCTTGGAGCATGTAAGTGAGCGTTTCTATCCCACGGTGAGGATGTGGAGGAAAGCCGCCAACATAGTCTTTGCTTTCATCCGACTTCAGTTCATCAATCATTAAAAATGGAGAGAAACGTGCGTTATTAAAACCTGCGAGTCGTTGGATTTTGACGCCATCACCATCTGAGGTGGCATGTGCTGTAATCACATGATCTACTGCTCTTACATTCGTCATTTTGAAACCCTCATAAACTTGAATAGCTGTAGTTTATGTAATTTGATTTAAAAAGAAGATGGCACAGCGTTGAGTGACTTATTCGAAAATCTTGAACAGGTAACAATATGAAATTATGTCTATAATCAATAGAGAGTATATCGCCAAGGAGGCCGCTATGGCAGTTCAGCAAAAACATGGCGAAAGGCATGGTCGGATAGGTTTTGATAACGACTTTACAACGGAGCAAAGCCAGCGCTTTACAGAGGTTGCAAACAGCGCAGTTAAACGCCGCGTGAAAAAACGTGAGATAGAAGCGCCGTTTATTCAGTCAGCTAAGCAAGCCGCTTTTAAAACCGTGGTGAGGCGACCTAAAGGGAATAACCCAAACCGAACACGTCAAGTCATATGGATTATTATGATCGGGTTAGTGAGTCTTTGGCTTATGTACCTTGCAGGTTAGCAGCGCCGCTCCGTTATAGGAATGGCTAGCGTTGGCGCGTTTTTAATAGCGTAACATTGTTCCATTCGATCTTCGCTTCAAAGCAATCTTCAAGTTCAGATGAATCCGGTGCTGAGCTAACAAGGCTCGTTGGTAGTTCTTCTATCAGGGTCGATACTGGGTTGTCGTGATAATAAGCATATCGGTTTTTTCCTGAATGCTTGGCAACATACATCGCTTTATCAGCACATCTCGTCAGCTCATGTAATTCTTGGGCATCTTGCGGATACAAAGCAACCCCAACACTTAACGTCAATTCCTTGATTCTCTCGTTTGTTTGGCCGCCGCTTTCGAACAGCCCGCAGATCCTATCTAGAATGCCGTCTAGATCTTTACGAGTTGGCACATCGTAGAGCATCAGAACAAACTCGTCTCCAGCAAAGCGCGCGATGGAATAATCGTATTCATGGCTTTTTCTGTCTCTGGTTCGAATGTTGTTGCTCAAGCGATTGGCAAAATGCTGTAAGACACTGTCTCCCACATCGTGCCCGTAGCTGTCGTTAATGCCTTTAAAGTCATCTATATCCAAAAAGACCAATGCCGTAAGTGATCGCTCACTATCCACGGTGGCTAGTTTTTCTGTCGCCCAGCGTTCAAAGCTCCAACGGTTTGCCAAGCCGGTTAACTGATCTCTGTAAGCGAGATCTTCAATGCCTTCTTTATACAGGCGTTGAATATAACTGACGGCTTTTGTGTAGTAATAGGCGGATGTGTGGCACACCAAGCTCATGGTAAATAAGCTAAGGAAAAATCTGTGTGTGCTGTTAAATGGTAAAGAAAAATTGTTGGGCATTGCTGTAATCAAGGTGCTGATGAACAGGCAAAACGAGGTGCTGAAGATTATGCCAATTCTGAAATCATTAATGAAAATGACCGCGGCCAGAATTGGGTAGAGCCAGAGGATGCGATCTGGGATGGCGTGACTGTACAAGAATAGGATGACGCCCTGAACTAGAAGAACACCACTCAGAATCAATTCGGAATACTCAGGATTGATGACTTTTCTTACATATAAAGCGTTAGAAATGGCAATGATGGCGAAGCACAATTCGAATATTGACAGCGTGTAATGCTCGCCTTCGAAGTAAGCCCAAGTATAGAAAATGAATAACGCAGCGGCAGTCAGTGAAAAGGAGTGGACAATTTTTTGCTTGCGGGTGGATCGTATGTCCGCCATTTCTTCTAGGTGCCTGCCGACGAGCCTTTTCATGTGATCTGTGCCAAAGTTTTTGATAATGGTGTTAATAGTAGATTAAATAACAAGCTATGCAGAGGCTTAGATGTCTATTTAGTGTGACTACTATCAAGGTTTCATATGAAAGGCTGTTCAATCAATTCCAAATAGTGATGTATATCACCGATGGTGCTGGTCATCTCTAGAAGATTAGATTTAAGCATCAAACTTGTAACCGTTGTTTGATCTTTATCTACTTGCTTTCCAGAGAGTTACTCCACATAGTTTGTAAACGACCAAAATTAAGAAAGGCTCATTATGTTAATTACCTTTAGTTGTAAAGCTCATGCTAGTGTCACGATGTTTGGTGAAGTCGGCCTCCAGTTCATCAAGATGCTTGGGCATAGCGGCTCCATCCCAGGTGCTATGGATGCTTCAGAGGTTCCTCAAGCTCTGGAGAATCTACGTGCTGCTATTGCAGCAGAGCAGAGCAAGTCCGTAGAGCATGAAAATACTGATGACGACAATGAAGAAGAGGTGGTTGAAGCGCCTGTTAATATCGGTAGTCGAGCGTTCCCACTGGTTGAATTATTAAAAGCTGCCATCAAAGATGAATGTGAAGTAATGTGGGAAGACGGTAGCGGCAAGCGACTGTAGTACGATTCACGCGAAACGTAACAAGCCTATTGAATCTATTTTAATCAGAATGAATGCTGAACCAGTATCGGACACACCATGACCATGGAGTTTTATGGTGATGAACCGATACTGGTGTTTTTTTAGTGAAGTAATCCACTCGTTTCTGTTTATTTACAAGGTTCGTCAGCCCTGAAATGAGTGACTTTTGTTATCGTAATATCAATCCATAACAGACCGTAAACAAAGTGATGCTGTTCACGCTTTCTTGACTCCCAATTCTGAACTAAGAATTTTTCCTAGTTATTCTAAGACCCTCTCTCATGCGGTCGATTTTTAGACTCCTTATTATTTCACGGTCAACTAACAAACAATGTATGGCCGCAATTATGCCGTGCAGACCTCACAAAAAATAAGAGAGTTCACAATGTTAAAGTTCCTAGATCAGGTTCGAAAACCGACGCTGGATCTTCCGGTCGAAACTAGAAGAAAAATGTGGTTTAAACCATTCCTACAATCTTACCTCGTCGTGTTCATTGGTTATCTAACCATGTATTTGATCCGTAAGAACTTCAATGTCGCGCAAAACGACATGATTTCTACTTATGGATTATCGATGACGGATCTAGGTCTTATCGGTCTGGGTTTCTCTATCACTTACGGTATCGGTAAAACCGTCGTTTCCTATTATGCCGATGGTAAAAACACCAAGCAGTTCCTGCCATTCATGCTTGTCCTTTCTGGTATTGCCATGTTGGGCTTCAGCTTCAGTATGGGCGGCGGCAGCGCGAGCTTATTCTTGATGGTTGCCTTCTATGCGTTGAGTGGTTTCTTCCAAAGTACCGGCGGTCCTTCAAGCTACTCGACCATCACTAAATGGACGCCTCGTAACAAGCGTGGTTCTTATTTAGGCCTTTGGAATATGTCGCACAACGTGGGTGGCGCAGGTGCCGCTGGTGTTGCTCTGTTCGGTGCTAACTACCTTTTTGATGGCAACGTGATCGGTATGTTCGTGTTCCCATCAATCATTGCGATTGTGGTTGGCTTTATTGGTATGCGCTTTGGTAATGACTCTCCAGAAGCCTATGGTCTAGGTACGGTTGAAGAGTTGTTTGATGAAGAAGTCAGCGAAGAAGATACGGCTGCTGAAGAAAATCAAATGACTAAGAAAGAGATCTTTGTTGAATACATCCTGAAAAACAAAGTGATCTGGTTGCTCTGCTTCGCGAATATCTTCTTATACATTGTTCGTATCGGTATCGATCAATGGTCTACCGTTTATGCGTATCAAGAGCTAGGTCTATCAAAAGAAACCGCGATTTCAGGCTTCACTCTGTTTGAGGTTGGTGCACTGGTCGGTACGTTAATGTGGGGTTATCTGTCAGACCTTGCGAACGGACGCCGTGCTTTGGTTGCTTGTGTATCGCTTGGCCTGATTATCGTTTCGCTAGAGTTCTACCAGCATGCAACCAGTGAGTTCATGTACCTAGCATCATTGTTTGTGCTTGGTTTCCTAGTATTTGGTCCTCAGTTGCTGATTGGTGTTGCTGCAGTAGGTTTCGTGCCTAAGAAAGCAATCAGCGTTGCGGATGGCGTGAAAGGTACATTTGCTTACTTAATTGGTGACAGCTTTGCCAAACTTGGCCTAGGTATGATTGCAGACGGCACACCTATTTTTGGCTTAACGGGTTGGAAAGGCACGTTCGCAGCGCTTGATACGTCAGCTGCCATTTGTATCGTGTTACTGCTATTCGTTGCGGTTGCGGAAGAGAAGAAGATTCGCCACGCTAAGAAAATACACTTAGCGTCTCAAAACGCGTAGCGAGTCTCACGTGCTTTATTGGTTTAAAGCACGTGAGATCATACCAATCGTTAGTTCGATTCAGTATCATCTCTATTAATAAACTTAATTTTAGATAGCTCCTGTTGGGGCTATTTTTCTTTCTTACTCTTAATTTTGGTTAATATCATGATTAATGTTGCGCTTGTTGATGACCACGTCATTGTTCGATCTGGCTTTGCTCAATTACTCAGTCTTGAAGCTGATATTACGGTCGTGGGGGAATTCAACTCTGCGGCAGAAGCGCGCCTAGGATTGCCAAGTTGTCACCCTGATGTCGTGATCTTAGATATCTCAATGCAAGACGAAAGTGGCCTGAGCTTATTGGAAGAGATTCCATCAGGCATTGCCAGTATCATGCTGAGCGTACATGACTCTCCGGCGATGGTTGAGAAGTCATTAGAGTTAGGAGCCAAAGGTTATCTCAGCAAGCGCTGTAGCCCTGATGAGTTAATCCAAGCCGTACACACGAGCGCAAATGGTGGCTGTTATCTCACGCCCGATATCGCCATAAAGCTTGCGACGCCCATGAAGAATAAAGCCTCTTTAAATCAGCTCACCCGCAGAGAAAGCGAAGTGTGTCAGTTATTGGCGACAGGGCTCGATGTAAAATCTATTGCCGTAGAGCTAGGGGTTAGCCATAAAACGGTGCATGTACACCGTGCCAATGCCATGGACAAACTCAATGTTAAGAATAATGTCGAGTTAGCGAAACTGTTTACACAAGACCAGTACTAATGCGTTCTTACCTAGCCACCTCCCTGTGTGGGGTTTTTATGGCTGGCTGTGCATGGTTCTGTTTATGGGTTATTGCCTTCTATTTCATTAATGACCCTGAGTTAGCCATTCTGCTTTTCCCGTTTTCACTTCGACTGGGAATGACGCTGCACACTCGTACCCACTATTGGCCTGCCATCTATATTGCAGAGTGGGGACTTGCGATCGCTTTAGCTCTGCTGCTTGATGAACCCCAATGGCTGACGATACTCATCGCCAGTGGATTGAGTATTCCTGCCACGCTAATTGCCAAGCGTTATTATTCTGGTGACCAGAATCGTCACTTGTTAGTGATGGCGAGCTTAATCATGGTCACAGCATTTATTAACGTTGCCGTGGTGGGTTCTCATGTTTCTGCTGTTTACATGGTGTGGTTGGTGAGTATTACTGGCGGACTGATGCTGGTGCCGATGTGTTATCTGGTCTGGAACTATCTATTCCAAAACAAGTGGGCACCATTGAGCTCTTACTTAATCAATAATGTCGTTGAGTTCAAAATCCGTCATATTGCTTTATATAGCGTGTTGTTGGTCGCCAGTATTTTGATACAAACCAGTTTGCCTGATGAGCTAAGGCGCTTTGCCCCGTTCTGTATGGCGATCCCTATTATCTTGCTCGCCGTTCGTTATGGATGGCAAGGTGCTCTGCTTGCAACAATGTTAAATAGTGTCGCGTTGATTGCAGCCCACAGCGGAACATCCAAACTCGAAATTACCGACTTACTCTTGTCTCTATCTGCTCAAACCATCACAGGTATACTGCTTGGTTTAGCGGTTCAAAAGCAGAAAGATCTCAACTCCAAATTGCGAAGTGAACTCTCCAGAAATCAAAACCTTTCACGTCAGTTAGTTACCGCTGAAGAGTCGGTTCGTCGTGATATTGCGCGTGAACTGCATGATGAAATCGGCCAAAACATCACGGCAATTCGTACTCAGGCAAGCATTATTAAACGTGTCGACGCGGCTGAGATGAGCGTTCGCTGTGCGGGTACCATTGAATCATTATCTTTGAATGTTTATGACACCACCAAACGTCTACTTACAAAATTAAGACCTAAGATGCTGGACGATCTGGACCTAAAAGATTCCGTGGAACAGCTTATTCGAGAGATGGAGTTTTCGGATCACGGCGTTGATATTCAGTTAAATTGGCAAGGTGATTACTCGTGTTTGAGTGACACGCTTAAGGTCACTATCTTCAGGCTGTGCCAAGAATCTCTAAACAATGCCTCTAAATACGCCAACGCGAGCGAAATCAGAATTGAACTGCTTTTAGGTGACCAGGCTTATCTTCAGATATCAGATAATGGCATTGGTTTTACAGCGCAAGATCTTCTCAAAGGAATGGGTGTTCGCGGTATGCAAGAGCGTGTTCAGGCGCTCGGCGGCAAGATGACAATCAACGCTAATGGCTCATCTTCGGGTACCAATATCAGCGTTACATTACCTAAAGTGTGAGAACGAATATGTTTGGATTTCTGCGCTCAACAACGTCAGAGAGTGATGCTCTAACTGATGATGAGGTCAATCAGAGTTATCGCTATTGGCGCCTTCACATCATGATAGGAATGTATGTCGGCTATGCGGGTTTTTACTTCACTCGTAAAACCTTTAATTACGCCGCGCCTGCAATGATCACCGATCTAGGTTTGGACAAAGGCGATATCGGCTTAATTGGCACGCTCTTTTATCTTTCTTATGGCTTATCGAAATTTATCTCAGGCACGATATCGGATCGGTCGAACCCTCGTTACTTCATGGGGCTTGGCCTAATCGCGACTGGTCTGATAAACATCGCGTTTGGCTTTTCGAGTTCGTTAGCGGCTTTTATCTCGCTATGGGTACTGAATGCATGGTTCCAAGGTTGGGGCTGGCCATCGTGTTCCAAGTTATTGACGACTTGGTATTCTCGCTCCGAAAGAGGCTTTCGCTGGGCAATCTGGAATACAGCGCACAACGTTGGTGGAGCGCTTATCCCTATTCTTGTGGGTTATCTAACGCTGCAGTTCAGTTGGCGAGCTGGGTTTATCTGGCCGGGTGTGATTGGTGTTTTTATCGGTCTTATTGTCTGCTGGCGCTTACGTGACAAGCCCACCACCATGGGACTTCCGACGGTAGGGAAGTGGCGCAGTGACCATCTAGAATTAGCGCAAGAGAGCCATGGGCAAGGGTTAAGCTATCGAGAAATCCTAAAAATCTATGTGTTCAGCAATAAGTACATTTGGTTGCTCGCTTTTAGCTATGTGTTGGTTTACATCGTAAGAACGGCAGTTAACGACTGGGGCAATTTATACCTCACCGAAGAACACGATTACAGTTTGATAAACGCCAACGCTGCCTTGTCTCTGTTTGAGATCGGTGGCTTTGTTGGCTCACTTGTGGCTGGATGGGGATCAGATAGGTTGTTTGGTGGTAACCGTGGCCCGATGAACATCCTGTTTGCGATTGGCATATTCCTTTCTGTTTCGGCTTTATGGCTCATGCCTTTAACCAACTTTGTGTTTCAAGCGGCTGGGCTATTCTGCGTTGGCTTTTTTGTTTTTGGCCCTCAAATGCTTATTGGTATGGCGGCGGCGGAATGTTCACATAAAGATTCTGCCGGGGCGGCGACAGGTTTTGTTGGCTTGTTTGCTTACATGGGCGCTGCACTCTCTGGTTACCCATTAGCGCTCGTTCTAGAAACTTACGGTTGGAGTGGGTTCTTCATTACCATCTCTACTTGTGCGGCCGTTATTGGCTTGCTGTTACTGCCTTTCCTACAAGCTCAATCACCTCAGAAAAGTGCAGAAGCTCGCTCTGGTTTTTAAGGAACGATAACAAGATAGTCACTAGTGTTTGTATTCAGATGCTTGTATCGCTGCTGTAATCAGTGCGATACAAGCCGCTATCTTATTCTCAGCGCTTTCTACTCGTGATATTCAAATGTGACTATTTTCACGCTTTTCATCGGTCTCACCTGTTTCTAAGAATTTTTCCTATTGCGTCTAAGACCTCATCTCATGTGGGTTCTAGCCGAGCTCTGTAGTCTTTCTAATTATTTACGTTATTAGAAATCAGCTCTCTGAATTGTGTTCAAAGGGCTCACTACGGAAAACGCCATGTCACTCAGCCACCTCTCAGAACACTCATTTTTCCCAATGGAAAACACCATCCAAAATTATGCATGGGGGAGCATTTCTTCGATACGTGAACTGTTTGGCTTTCAGAATGAGTCACAAGAGCCGCAAGCGGAAGTTTGGATGGGAGCGCATCCAAAAGGTTGCTCAATGGTTAAGCTTGACCAGCACTTGGTGCCTCTCTCTGAGCTGATTAACAAGAATAAACCGGTCTATCTATCAAGCGATATTGCGCAGGAGTTTGGTGAGCTGCCGTTCTTGTTTAAGATCTTGGCAGCAGAAAAAGCGTTGTCTGTTCAGGTTCACCCAAACAAGCGCCAAGCAGAGGTTGGCTTTGCAAGAGAGGAGCAAGCAGGAATCCCTCTGACTGCAGGACATCGTAATTACAAAGACTCTAACCACAAACCTGAATTGGTTTACGCGATCACTGAATATCAAGCAATGAATGGCTTTCGAGAATTCGATGAAATATTAGGGTTGTTCAGAAAGTTGAATTCGAGCGAGCTGGCTGGTTTAGTTGAAGAGTTTGGCAACCACCTTGATTCTCTAGGTTTAGAGGCGTTTTTCCGTGATTTATTAACTCTGGACGACCAACGTAAACACCGAGCATTAGAGCAACTTCTGGCTTACGCAGCCGCTCACCAAGGTCAATCTGAGTTTGCTTTGGTTACTGAGCTTAGCCACCAGTACCCGAATGATATCGGTTTGTTTTGCGTTCTGCTGCTTAACTTGATCACACTACGGCCGGGTGAAGCGATGTATTTGAATGCAAACACTCCGCACGCATACATCAAGGGGACTGGGCTCGAGATTATGGCCAATTCAGACAATGTGCTGCGAGCTGGCTTAACGCCAAAACACATTGATGTCGCTGAGTTGGTTGCCTGCACAGAGTTTACACCAATCCCGTTCGAACGCTTGTTGTTAGCACCTTCAAAGTTAGGTCAATGTGATCGCTATGATATCCCAGTTAGTGACTTTGATTTCAATATTTTTCATCGCCCAAAGCAAGAAGAAGTGATCACAAGCGGTGCTGAAATTTTGATGGCAATAGATGATGATTTAACGCTAGTGAGCCAAAGAGGTGAGCACTTAACCCTTACGAAAGGGCAATCGGTATTTATCCCGGCTTATATTGGTCATTACGAATTGAGCAGTAATGGCCGAGTGGCTAGGGCGTTTAATTAGAGATGGTGTTTGTGGTATAGATTGAGCTCCATCCCCACAAAATCATCATCTCCTTCATCAACAACGTGATAGCCAAGCGATTGATAAAAGTTAATAGCACGAGCATTACTTTTAAAACTCGATAGAGTGACTTGACTAAGTTGCTCTTCCATGGCTCTCTTATGTATGAGAGTCATGACTTGCTTGCCAAGCGAACGACCTTGGTACTGGGGGAAAATGATCAGCAAATGAATATGGTATGCGTTGTCATAAGGTTTAAAGCAGGCGAGCCCCACTCTTTTATTTTCGCGATATACCCAATGAAACCAAGATGGATGGTATTCGTTTAAAAGTCGTTGACGTTGAAAGTCGTCATCCCAGCCGAAAACGCTATCTACGTGTATGAAGATACCTTGTTTAACACACGCAAACAGTTCATCGAATTCAGAATTTGAAGCGAGTTGGAGTTGTATGTTCTCTTCTTTCATTGCCACTTTTACCGCTTCCTTATCAAACGCCTTTGAATAAGCAAACAGTAACATAATTGAAGAAGCCGAATTAGCTTAGATTTGCGAAGTGATGAAACCAAAAAGCCATGCGTGATGCATGGCTAAGAATAAAGTCTTGGATTGATTTTTCTATACGATCTTAAGCGCGTGATGGCGTGTGAGCTGTTTGTGTAGCGAGTCTTTTAGCTCCATGCGTTCTACTTTGAGGTTGTGCATGCTGTCGTCATCGATAGGGCTGCCAGAGATTTCTAGCTGACGGATGTCGTAGTCGAGTTGGTGGTATTTCTGCATGTCTGCTTTGAATTTTTCGTCGTCGTGGTTGAGCTGAACAATGTCTAATTTAAGATCTGGGAAATCTAAGATAAAGGCATGGTTTTCATTGAGCATTGGCACTTCCTCTCTAGTCGAATTATTAACAGTATAGAAGTAATTTTTCGAAAGAAATGTGGTTCAAAACACAAAGCCGTAAAGCGATCAAAAAAGGGCGCAAACTCGTGGGATTATCCTCGAAATTGCGCCCTTTTGTATGTATATAGCTAACTATTTATAGTTATATGTTTAGAACTATAAGAGTTTAAAGCAGAAAGTTTACTTTGCTTTCTTACCAGAGCGTTGCTGCTCTTTGTGTGCAAGCTTCTCTTTTTTGCGTTGCTCGATAAGGTGAGCAGCTTCGCCGCCTACGTGGGTTTCGCCACGAGCATTCGACAGTTGAACTTGCTTTTCACGTTCACGGAAACGGGCTTTCTGCTCGTCGCTGTGCTTATCAATACACTTAGGGCAGCTTACGCCTTTCTCGAAGTGTTTAGAGGCTTTGTCTTCGTCAGTGATTGGCAGGCGACACGCGTTACACACATCGTAACCGCTCTTTTCTAGCTGGTGGTTTACTGCAACTCGACCATCAAATACGTAGCAGTCGCCTTCCCACATACTCTCTTCTTCTGGTACTTCCTCTAGGTACTTAAGAATGCCGCCTTCAAGGTGATAAACCTCATCAAAGCCTTGCTCTTTCATGTAGGCTGTTGATTTTTCGCAACGAATACCGCCAGTACAGAACATCGCGACTTTCTTGTGTTTCTTAGGATCAAGGTTGTCTTCAACGTACTGAGGGAACTCACGGAAGGTTTCTGTGTTTGGGTTTACGGCATTTTTGAAGGTGCCGATGTCCACTTCGTAGTCGTTACGAGTATCAACCAGAATCACATCAGGATCAGAGATCAATGCGTTCCACTCGTTTGGTTTCACGTAAGTGCCAACAACATGGCGTGGGTCGATGCCCTCAACGCCCATGGTTACGATCTCTTTCTTAAGCTTAACCTTGGTGCGATTGAATGGTTGTTCTTCGTTGAACGACTCTTTGTAAACAACATCAGCCAAGCGAGAATCTTGTTTGAACCATTGAAGAAGGGCGTCGATCGATTCGCGCTTACCTGCAACGGTACCGTTGATACCTTCACTCGCAAGTAACAAAGTACCGCGGATTTGGTTGGCTTCTAACACGTCAGTGAGTGGCTGGCGAATTTCTTGGTAATCATCAAGTGCTACGAATTTATACAGAGCACATACAACATATTGAGACATGGTTTTTCCTTTCTGCGAGCTGGAACGTAAATCCAGAGCGGTTGCCTTTTATGATACATACTGAGTTTGATTTACTCAGGTTTGCCCATATTGGCTTATTAAAATCCGCCGCAGTATAACCAAGCCAAGGAAGGACAAAAACCAACCAAAAATAGGGCTATTTAGCATTGTTATTAGTGTGGCTTTTGGACTAAGAAATGCAATGAAACCGTTTTATCTGGTTCGAATTACAACACGTATTCCCAAACCAAAAAGGCCCTGCTGTAAAAATACATCAGGGCCTTGGTATTGAATCTGTCTGACTTAATCAGCGATTACGCTTGGTTAAGTACTTCCGCTAAGCGTTTCACCGCTTCTGTTAATTCTTCTGGGTTGGCGTTAGTGAAGTTTAAGCGCAGTGCGGCTTTTGCTTCATCGGCCTTTGGATAAAATACTGGGCTTGGTACAACCGCCACACCATTCGATAATAGAGTTTTAGCCAATTCGAAGGTGTCGCACTCTGGGATCTCAACCCAAATGAACATCCCGCCATCGACGGCTTTTAACACGCAATCTGCAGGCAGTTGTTTCTCTAGCTCTGAGAACAGCACTTCATAACGAGACTTGTACAGGGTGCGAATGTTCTCCATGTGTACGCCAAAGTCTTCATGTTTTAGAAGACCAACAAGCAGTGCTTGCATGGGTACACTTGAGTGTAAGTCAGCGCCTTGCTTCACTTTGATCAGTGGTTCAAGGTAGCTGCGTTTACCTGTTACCGCGCCAATACGTAGACCTGGCGATGCAATCTTAGAGAATGAACGAAGAACGATAGAGTTATCAGGGCAGAACGAAGAAACCAACGGCAGTTCTGTACCTGTGAAACGCAGCTCACGATATGGTGCATCTTCAATGAATGCCACGTTGTATTTGATACACAGCTCAGCGACTTTTTGACGAGTTTCTGTTGCCCAGCACACGCCGGTTGGGTTGTGGAAATCAGGCACGGCATAGAACATCTTCGGTGATTGCTGTGCAAAGCACGTTTCCAGTTCATCTAGGTTCGGGCCAAATTCAGTTTGAGACACGGTCGCAATGTTTGCTTGAACTAGGCCAAACACCTGCATCGCACCTAAGTAGCTTGGCGCTTCCATCACAACCACATCACCTGGGTCGACATACGCACGCGCAATCAAATCCAAACCTTGCTGAGAGCCAGTACAAATCATTGCCGTGTGTGATTCTGGCAATTGGTAGCTTTGTGTTAGGTGGTCAAGCAACGGGCCGTAACCGGCAGTAGAACCGTATTGGAAAACTTCAGGCATGTTCGCTAGGTTTTCTAGCGTTGGCTTCATTAAATCGATAGGGAATGTTTTCTCGTCCGGTAAACCACCGGCCAATGAGATGACATTTGGATCACTTGCGGCTGCGAGGATCTCCCGAATGTATGAAGATTGAATCTGTTGTAATGACTGTGCGATTTCCATGTGTTGTGTCTCGTCGTTTATCGTTTTTATTCTATCGCTTGATATTACACGGCAATTGTAAAAACTAGCGTGTCCGTTTATGCTCTTAAACATGTCCATTTATGCTATTTAAACGATGTCACGTCAACACATATCGCGAATCAATGATGTCCTGTTCCATATTCACCAAGACATCAGTCAGCCTTTGTCTGCCAAAGAGTTATCTGAGATAGCGGCCTATTCAGAACAGCACTTTCATCGCACCTTTAAAAGCGTGGTCGGGGAGTCGTTGCATCAATATATCCGACGCACTCGAATGGAGTATGCAGCCAACCAATTGATGTTTGATACCAGCTCGTCAGTGGTCGAGATCGCCCATAAATGTGGCTTTAGCTCGGTGTCTTCGTTTAGTCGAGCATTTAAAGCTACCTTTAATATGTCTCCGGGCGAGTGGCGTAAACACGATTTACAAGTAGCAGAAAAACCCTATTTGAAAGATCCCGAAGTGGCGGCGGGCTATTTGAATGTGGCGCAGCGAGTATTGCCCGAACCCAAGATCGTTGAAGTGCCTGAACGCATGGCGGCCTATGTTCGACATACGGGTTATAACCGCTCTATTCGCAATGCGTGGTTGATATTGAAAGCGTGGGCGAATTCCGAACAGCGTGATTTTTCGAGCCAATTTGGTTTGCATCACTCAAATCCTGCTTGGGTTGAAATGGATCAGTGTCGTTATGTCGCGTGTATCGCGATTGATGAGCCGATTAAGTATCGTAGCGTAGTTAATCAGATGGTGATTCCGGGCGGCTTACACGCTGTGTTTCGACTAAATGGCCGCTATGGAGAACTGCTACCACAGATCAGTATGGTGTTAGAAAAGTGGCTACCCACATCTGGTTTCAAACAGCGCTCGACTCCCGCGTATGTGCATTATCATCAGAATCATTTTCTCAACACCGATGAAGTGTTCGAACTCGATTTCTACCTTCCCGTGAGCTTTTACTAATCGATGGTTGTGCTGTTTTGTTGAACCAGACTTTGATCTTTTGTTGAGACAAATTAGCACAACCAATAGCAGCTAACGATTTTATGCAGTTGGCCTAAGATAAAGATGCTTTGTTGATAATCTACTCTAAGTAAATGATGACAACGTACGGATTAAACGATAGCATTTCGTTCTAATTGCAAATAGTTCTTAATATCACTCGATAGAATATGACCATTACCCACAAAGATTATCTGAAAATCGCTTTCCCTTTCATCATCTCAACGGTGACACAACCTCTGTTAGGTGCTGTGGATACCGCTGTTATTGGCCAACTTGGTATTGCTGAATTGATTGGTGGCGTAGCGATCGGCACCATCATTATGAACACCATGTATTGGTTGTTTGGTTTTTTCCGTGTCAGTACCACGGGCCAAAGTGCGATGGCACTGGGTAAGGGAAACCGCACTGATTTGGCGGGTAGCTTGATGCGTCCGTTTGTGCTGTCTGGTTTAGTGGGTTTGATCTTTATCTTGATACAACCACTCATCTGGCAAGGCGCAATGTGGGTGATAGAGCCTGAAGCCAATGTAGCCGAGCACGCGCATATCTACTTCAGTATTTTGGTTTATGGCGCGCCTTTCGTGTTGCTTAACTACACCATTATTGGTTGGTTAATGGGACAGGCGAAAGCCAAAGACGTTCTTTATACACAAGTGTTTGGTAATGTGTTGAACATTGTCTTGGATGCGGTGTTTGTACTTTATTTCGATTTGGGTGTCGCAGGTGTGGCTTACGCAAGTTTGATTGCACAAGTTACCACCTTTGCGATTGGTGTGACCTTGGTGATGAAGACCAGCAATATCTCGGTCTCTGAGTTCCTGCAAGGCTCGAAGATGACCAAGAAAGACCTATCGACAATCATCTCTTCGAATACTGATCTATTGCTTCGCACCATTTGTATCTTGGCGTTCTTCAACATGATGGCGCGTACTGGCTCTAAACTGGGTACCGATGTTCTAGCGGCTAACGCGATCTTGATGCAGGTGACTTTCATAGTCAGTTACATGTTTGACGGCATTGCCAACGCATCAAGTGTATTTGCGGGTAAAGCGGTGGGACAGAAGAATCCTTCAATGTTGGATCGAGTATTAAGGCTTAACTTCCAATGGACGGCAGGTTTCATTGCTGCGCTGACGCTTTTAACCCTGATATTCAAAGACATGATTGTTTTCTTGTTTACCGATATTCCAGCGCTGGTTACCTTGTATCAAGAGATGGCCCCGTGGCTGATTGTGTTCCCGCTAGTGGCTGGCTTTGGCTTAACGGTTTACGGCATCTTTACCGGAACGGGAACCACGCGTCCGGTTAGAGACTCAAGCATCGTGACTTTGTTGGTATTCTTAGCGGTACAGGCATTCACCATCGATATTTGGGGCAATCATGGTTTGTGGCTTGCGTTTACTCTGTTCTATCTTGGGCGTATTGCGTTCCTGTATCCGTTCATCGCACAAGTTAAGCAGAAGTGTTACCCAGTCGAAGATACCGCTCATGGTGCCATTAACTAAGTAACCTAATCACCACCTGTAATATTTTATGAAAGCGCTTTACTATTTTTACACGATAAATTTAGTGAGTGCTTTTTTGTATCGGTAAAAATCACCTCGAAGGGTCAACACGCCCTAATGAAAATTGGTCAATCAAACAGCAAATAAAGTGCGATGCAGTTCAATGTTCTCTTTTCATCATGTCGGCTAAATGATAGAGTTGTTATGTTATAACATCTATATGTGAGTATCTGCGTGAACACCCCACTTTTGTCTGTTGACCACCTAACGATCAAAACCTCTTCGAGAACCCTTTTCCAAGATATCCACTTCGATGTTTATCGAGGTGAGCTGTTGGCGATCATGGGACCGTCAGGCATTGGTAAGTCGATGCTTTCACGTGCGATTGCGGGTTTTCTGCCAGAAACGGTCGAGGTTGAAGGTCATATTTCTCTGTCTGGTGAAGCGGTATGTGGTTTGCCTATGTTGCAAAGAACTGCCACACAGCGCCCCGCAGTTATCTTCCAAGATGCGCTTCAAGCTTTGAACCCTCTGGTTTCAATAGAAGGTCAACTCTGCCTTGCCTTGACGGGAACTCGCACTAAGCTTAAATCAAAAGAAAAAATTCAAATTACCGAGTTGCTGAATCAACTTGGTTTTCCTAATCCAGAAACCATCTTGCCGTTGTACCCGAGCCAAATTTCGGGTGGGCAACGCCAACGTGTGTGTATTGCGATTGGCTTGCTGAGTAACGCCGATATTATCATCGCCGATGAACCAACCAGTGCGTTAGATCCGGTGACAGAGCAAGAGATACTTAAGCTGATTCGACACAATGTTAAACAGCGTCAAATTGGTGGTTTACTCATCACCCATGACCTGCATAGCGCGTTGGCGTGTGACAAGCTGTTAGTCATCGATGATGGTGGTGTGGTGGCTTACGGTGCACCGAAACATGCACTTGAGTCGAGCTCTCACGCTTTCTGCTGTTCATTGAGAGACTTAATCGAATGAGCTCGACCTTATCACTAAACTCAGAAGCCTCGCCATTAATGCCAGTGACTGATTCAGAAACACAAACACCGATAGAGATTAAGTTCGATAATGTGAGTGTTCACTACTACTCCGTACCAAGTTGGTTGGGTGGTAAAGCGTTCAAAGCGCTACAGAACATAGACCTTAATGTTGAAGACAAAAGCCTAGCAATTGTTGGGCGTTCTGGTGCCGGTAAATCAACGTTAATTGAACTGCTATTTGGCCTTAAAGCGCCAACCGTTGGTCAAATAAACTTGTTCGGTTATTCGCTCCCAATTCGCGATAGCAAAGCGCAAGCAACGGTGTGTCGCTTGATTCAATTGGTGCCTCAAGAGCCCCACACTAGCCTCAACCCTTACTATACCGTTCGACAGATCTTAGCCGAACCTCTAAGTAACTTAGATGTTTCGGGTAATCATGAAGCCATCATTGAAGAGGCGCTTTCAGACGTTGGATTGCCTGCCAGTTTGCTCTTACTGAAACCTAATCAGCTTTCTACAGGTCAAGCTCAACGTGTGGCTATTGCTCGGGCTCTTGTCGTTAGACCCGCAGTGCTGGTGGCCGATGAACCTACTGCCAGCCTTGACCCAGTGAATCGCCAAAGGTTGTTGGACTTGGTTAATTCATTAAAAAAGAAGCGCGATATGCGCCTTATTTTGGTTACTCACGATTTAGGTGCCGCAAAAGCCCTTTGTGAAGAAATACTGGTACTCGACCATGGTGAAATGGTGGAGCACGGACCGACCGATCAAGTGATGAGTAAACCTGCTCATCCTGCGACTCAGATGCTGATCGAGTCTCAGCCTCTTTCGAAATCTACTTGTTAAACACAACCTTATTTATTAAAAAAATACAGCTACAGAGAAAAAATAATTATGCGTTTTAATTCAATCAAACTGGCTTGCACGCTTGCGTTGGCTCTGCCTTTGACGGGCTGTTTTGACTCTCAACCAGGGTCTAGCGATGCCGCAGTAAAATCTGAAATTCGAGTTGCGATGATGCAACCACCAAGAACGGGTTTATCGCCACTTTCTGATGACGCTTTTAAGTTATCTCGTTGGAGCACAGCAGAAACTCTGGTTAACCTGAGCCCAACCTCAGAAGCAGAACCTATGCTAGCAACGGATTGGAAACATCTTGATCCTCTGACTTGGCAGTTCACGATTCGCCAAGGCGTTAAATTCCATGACGGTTCGACATTAACGGCAAACTCTGTAGTGAACTCTCTACAAAAAGCGCTTGAAGCAGCACCTAAGCCGCGCATCCTAGATGGCGTAGAGCTAGAAGTGAAAGCGATGGACAACTACCGTGTAGAGATTAAAACCAGCTTTGATGACCCTCTTCTACCAAGCCGTTTATCAAGCCCTCAATTAGCGATCCTAGCAGCAAATGCTTATCAAGAAGATGGTCGTGTTAGTCCAATTGGCGCAGGTACTGGCCCGTTTGAGCTGACTGAAATCAACGGCACAACCAGCGCGAAACTGAAACGTTTTGACGGCTACTGGGGCGAAAAAGCGCAAGTAGAATCTGTAATTGCAGAATACGTTCCTAATGGTTTTGCTCGTGCTGCAGCACTGAGAACCGGCACGGCTGACGTCGTTGAAGCGGTACCCGTTTCACAAATCGCGACCATTGATCCGAACCTACTTTACGAAGTGGCAATGCCTCGTACTAATACGCTTTACCTGAACAACAAGTCAGGCGTATTTAGCGATATTGAACTGCGTAAGGTAGCGGCAGCTGCAGTAGACCGTGAGCAGATCGTGAATACTGTTTATGAAAACCACGCGGACATCGCACAAGGCCTATTAGGTCCTGCACTTGCTTGGGCTGAACCAATTCGACCTGAAGGTCAGGCAGTTGACAAAACGCTAAAAGCGAACGGCGAAAGCATTGTTATTGGTACCTTTACCGACCGTGCAGAGCTTCCAGAAGTGGCAGCGCTACTGAAGCAACAACTTGAAGCGGCTGGTTTCAAGGTTGAGCTGGATATTCGTGAATATGCTCAGATCGAGAACGATGCGCTATCTGGTAAGTTTGACGCGTTTATCCTTTCTCGTGCAACGGTTCTAGATTCGGGTGACCCAGTGGCTTACATGATGAGCGACTTTGGTTGTAAGGGTTCATTCAACCTTGGCCAGTTCTGTTCTCAAGAGGTAGATAAAGCACTGAATCACGCTGACCTACAACCGCTAGGTGCGCTGCGTCACCAAGCGATCATCGAAGCTGAACAAAAAATCCTTAACGATTTCGCGGTTATCCCGCTGCTTCACGAACGTGTGATTCAAGGTGAAAGTGAGCGTGTAAGCAATGTCGTTCGTGACCCAAGTGAACGTCGCTTGGTTGACCAAACTACACAGGTCAAAAAAACGACACAAGTTAACCCGGCAACACAGGCTAACTAAATAAATGTTATCTGCTGAGACTCTGCGTCGAACTCTATTTATCTTGACGCCTTGGCTATCAAGAATCGCCTCACTGATTGTGGTGGTGATTCTTGTTGGTTTGATGCCTGACATTGCAGGCATCGATCCAAGCCAATCTATTCTGCGGGCTAGGGCGGGGCAACAACACCTGCTTACGCCTGAAGCTTTAGCGGCGGTACGCGCTGATCTTCAGCTTGACCGTTCAGCTATTGAGCGCCTGCTCGACTGGGTAGGAAGTGCTTTTTCAGGTGATCTAGGTGAATCATGGATTGATGGTTCCTCGGTTGCATTAAGCATTCAAAAAACAGCATCTACGTCTCTGTTCTTGATGTCTAGCGCACTTGTGATGACTTTCGTACTGTGTGGTGCAGGCTTACTTGCTACCTTACGCAGTTGGAAGAAGGGCAAACTAGGGCAGAGTTACAGCAGTTTAAGCACCGTATTAATATCGTTACCAGAGTATGTGGTGGCCTCGGTATTAATATTGGTGTTCTCTATCTGGTTAGGTTGGCTACCACCGTATGGTTGGCAAGGTTGGCAAGATATCTGGCTACCGAGTTTAGCGCTTGCATTGCCTGCCAGTGGCCTGTTTAGTCGTCTACTCAGAGACAGTTTACAACGCGTTCTCAATGAACCTTGGGTGATCACTTGGCTCAGTGCCAACGTTCATTCCAATCAAATTATTCGCTTTGCGCTGAAAAGAGCGCTGAGCAGTCTGATCCCGCAAATCGCGATGATCGTGATTGGCTTAACTGGTGGCGCAGTCGCGGTTGAGCTTATCTTCTCGATCCCTGGTATCGGGCGCATGATTCTTGGTGCAGCCAAGGCGCAAGACTTACCAACGCTGCAAGGCGGCTTATTGGTGTTGCTGCTATTTTCAATTGCCGTGAGCAGCATGAGCTTGTTTGTTCAGCAATTGATTCTTGGCCACAGCCTGAAAAGCGGCAAGCTCATCAGTAGCCACTCTTCGTTTCGTTTTACCCAGAACCGCGCAAAGCGTGTCACTGCTTTTGCGATCTTCTCTTTCCTAATTGCTATCGTTGTATGGGCTGCATTCCGAGACCCATACACTAGCCAATTCGCACGCTTGGCATCACCGAGTTGGCAAGCACCTTTGGGCGCAGATGGCATTGGTCGAGACCTACTGGCGAGAATTGGTTCTGGTATGATTGCGACCTTCCAAGCCGGCATATTGGCAACGTTCTTGAGCTTGGTGACGGGCATCATCATGGGTTTCAACACCCGCTTTAGCCAAGGCCTTATCGAGATCACTAAGGGTATCCCATACATCATTGCAGGCTTGCTTGTTGCAGGCTTAACGGGGATGAATCCGAACAGCGCATTAATCGCGATTGTATTGGTGTCGTGGGCGCCGCTAGCTGCACACTGCTCAAGCTTGATCGTAGAAGCCAACGCTCAACCTTATACACACCTCGCGCCACTATGGGGCACCAGTAAGCTTAGAATCTTCCGTTTCTACTTGCTTCCGTATGTGTTGCCACCGTTGTTAAGACACGCGATGTTGAGGCTACCGGTTATCACTCTAAGTCTGACCTCGCTGAGCTTCATCGGATTAGGGGCAAAGCCACCAACACCTGAATGGGGTTTGATGATCGCAGAGAACCTTCCATACATTGAGCGCGCGCCATTAGCAGTCATGGGGCCAATTGTTGGGCTGATCTTGTTGGGTGCAGCCATTAACTTGATGTTTGATGACTAACGTAAAGATCCGGTCGCTGAGGTTTCTAAATTGACGATCCGATTGGGTATTCGATTTAGCATTTATGTTGTAACCTTAGCCCTGCTTTTTAGAGACGCTTTTTGATCGGCTCGAAAGTTAAACAGGCCCTAGTTAAGTGTAAAGGATTCAACATGTATCTCGTTTTGTATTGCCACAATATTGGTATGACTGACTTTTCATTCTTTGAAACGGAAGATTTTGACAAAGAAGAGGGCTATATCGTGCGAGGCAAATGGCCGAATGAGAAAGCGTTTCGTGATTACTTGACCAAAGAGTTTGGGGATATGAGCGAGTTCCAAGTGATTGACCTAATCGCCAAAGGTGCAGAGGCAGAACACTACTCGCCAGAAGAGTTGATGCGCTTAGCTCAATAACATAAGGCTCTGTAGCTCTCGCTTAATAGCATTTATTTCAATAATATATTTCAGCCGAATAAAGAAATGGCAGCCTGATTGGGCTGCCATTTTTCGTTTTAAACTAGAGCACATTGCTCGCAGTATGAGTGAAGCTACTGCGCCACTTCGTCCACCAAGTACAAGATTGATTGATACGGAATGCCACTGTGGTGCGACAAACCGATCTCACAGGTTCGGCTGTTACTGAAACCACGAGTACAGTTGCTCGGTACTTGTTCTTTAAGTGGGTGGACTGCCGCTTCATTTAGTTCTGGCGTAGTGAAGCCTTTGTCACCCGCCCAGCCACAACATTGAATATGCTCTGGAACAATCACTTCTTCGGTACAGGCTTTAGCGAGGTTTAGCATCGCACTTTCTAAGCCCATTCGGCGAGAGCTACAAGTGACATGCAGTATTACGGTTTCTTTCAGTGGCTCAAGCGTCAGGTGCTCTAGCAAGTATTGATTCACAAACCCTGTCGGCTCTAGCACCTCTAATGGCTTGGTGAACTGCTCAATACTGCGTTTGGCGCACGGACTGGTGTCCATCAGTACCGGGTATTCACCCTGACGACTGGCTTGCCATAACACTTCTTCGAGTTGTTGCGCTTTAGATTGGGCTAAATCGGTCATCCCTTTGCTGTCGTAAGGCATGCCACAACATTGGTCGTCTAGCTTCTTCGGAAGAATAACCTCAAATCCGGCTTTGTTAAGCAAAGACATGGTCACTTCAGTTAGAGGACGTTGATCGCCCGCATCACTTTGCTGTCCCATGGTTCGACTGGCACACGAAGGCAGGTAAACCACCTTTTTATGATTGCTTGAGTTTTCTGCGGTCATTGGGGAGGAGGTCAGTGTATGACTGTTGGATTGCGGCATCTCTGGCATCCAAATCGGTGTCGCGCCTTTGGTCACTGAGCGCAGGCCATTGGTAAGCTTACCGACCGTGTTTGCCCCCAAGACCTTACTCGCTACTTGATTGGTTTTGAGGCCTGCTTTGGTCAGCTTCGTGGTGGTCGAGAAATGATCCGCTGTCCACTTAGCGATTGGTGTGAACTTCTCATACTTGGCAACACGAAGCTTCTTCACTAAGTCACCCGTATTAATGCCTACCGGACAGCGCTCAGCACACAGGCCTGTTGCCGCGCAGGTATCAATGCCTTGGTATTCGAAGGTTTTCTCTAGTTCACTGGCTTCTATCTCTTCACCTGCTTCTCGGCGGCGTTGCAGTTCTCGGTACAACACAATACGTTGGCGAGGTGACAAGGTCAGTGTGCGAGAAGGGCAAACAGGTTCACAGAAGCCACACTCAATACAGCGGTCGACTAGATCATCGGCAGCAGGCATCGGCTTCAGGTCTGTGATGTGGGAGTTTGGATTGTCGTTGATGATAACGCCGGGGTTAAGCAGCCTTTCTGGGTCAAACAGCGCTTTGATCTGTTGCATCAAGGCATAGCCATCTTTGCCCCATTCCAATTCCACATAAGGTGCCATGTTTCGGCCCGTGCCGTGTTCCGCTTTCAGTGAACCTTGATACTTCACTGCAACTAGCTCGGCAACGTCATCCATGAAACCGCCGTAACGGTCGATCTCTTCTTGGCTGTCGAAGCCTTGGGTAAACACAAAATGAAGGTTGCCTTCGAGTGCATGGCCGAAAATGATCGCTTCGCTGTAGTCGTATTTATCGAACAACTCTTGCAGCTCTCGAATACCGTTAGCCAGGTTTTCAACAGGGAAAGCCACGTCTTCGATGATAACGGTTGTGCCAACTTCACGAACGGCCCCAACTGCTGGGAACATGCCTTTTCGAATGCCCCACAGGGTTGCAACAGTCTTTGGATCGGACGTAAAAGGGACCGATTCAACAATCGTGTAATCAGCCAATGCATCCAAAATTGATTTACATTGTAAATCTAAGTCCTGCTGGGAGCTGGCGTGTGATTCCACCAAAATAGCCGCCGCTTCTAAATCTAGGTTTGGCATAAACGCAGGCATACCCGGTTTATCAGCCACTGAACGCAGTGCTCTGCCATCCATCAATTCAACGGCAGCAACTGGTGTTTTTGATAGCGTAGTAACGGCTTTACTTGCTTGTTCGATGTCAGCAAACACCAACAGAGCCGAAGCTTTGTTCGGGTGTTCGATAACGGTGTTGTAGGTGATCTCTGCGATGAAGCCTAGCGTGCCTTCTGAGCCAATCATCAGGTGTTTGATGATCTCAATTGGATCGTGGTAATCGACCAAGGCATTCAGAGCGTAGCCAGTGGTGTTTTTGAGGCGGTACTTGTGGCGGATTCTGTCTGCAAGTTCTTGGTTTGACGCTGTCTGTTGATGTAATTCGACAATGCCTTCAAACAGGTCTTTATGTGATTCCTTGAATGCCTCAATACTTGCGTTGTCAGCCGTATCAAGCAGGGAGCCATCACTCAATACGATTTTCATGCTCTCAACGGTGCGATAGGAGTTTTGCGCAGTACCACAACACATGCCGCTGGCGTTATTCGCCGCGATGCCACCGATTTTACAGGTATTGATTGAAGCTGGATCTGGGCCGATTTTACGTTGGAAAGGGGCGAGGTATTTGTTGGCATCAGCACCAATCACACCGGGCTGAAGAATGATCTGATTGCCGTTATCGACAATCTCATAGCCGCGCCAGTCGTCGGTTAGAGTGATGAGTACCGAGTCTGAAACCGCTTGTCCTGATAGGCTGGTACCCGCAGCGCGAAAGGTAAAATGAATGCCCAGTTCGCGACAGCTTTGAATGGTGAATATCACTTCATCTAAGTTTTTCAGCCTTAGAACCATTTTCGGTACCAAGCGATAGAAACTCGCATCGGTGCCGTAAGCCAAGCGCTTTGCCTCTTGCGTGACAATGCGTTCTGTTTCTATTCTTTGAGCCAGTATCGATTCAAGCTGCTGATAAGCTTTGGCGTCGATTACTCGCTCATGGGATGTGTTTGTCTCCATCTTTGCTTCCTTGTGCTTCTTATTTGGCACTGATTTGCTTTTTTGTTTTTTTATTTTATTTTCCAGTGCTTAAACGGTGTCACAACGGCAGTGGAATTGCTGTGACACCGATTGAACTTCGGTCTAAGTAGACCAAAGCATTACAGTGAATCAACGGACTTAATCTAGCCCCACCAAAGATTCACGGGTTAAGTCTTTGATTGTCTTGGCGCCAGTTAGAGTCATCGCAACGCGCATCTCTTTGTCGTACATGTCGAGTAGGTTCTCAACGCCTGCTTGTCCTTGAGCCGCTAACGCGTAGACGAATGAGCGGCCAAGTAAGGTGCAATCTGCGCCCATCGCCATCATGCGCACTACATCTAAGCCAGTACGAATGCCAGAGTCGACCAGAATCTTAGTGTCGCCTTTTACTGCATCTGCAATTGCAGGTAATGCTTTAGCGCTTGATAGAACACCATCAAGCTGACGACCGCCGTGGTTTGAAACGACGATACCGTCTGCGCCAAATCTCACGGCGTCTTTTGCATCTTCTTCATCAAGAATGCCTTTGATGACCATAGGGCCGTCCCAGAAATCACGGATCCACTCCAGATCTTTCCATGAAATTGATGGGTCAAAGTTGTCGCCCAACCAACCGATGTAGTCTTCCAGTTTGGTAGGAGAACCACGATAAGTTGAGATATTGCCTAGGTCATGTGGCTTACCTAACAAGCCAACATCAACTGCCCAGCTAGGATGACGCATAGATTGGAATACGCGGCGTACTGCTGCATTTGGACCACTCATTCCTGAGTGCATGTCACGGTAGCGAGCGCCGGGTACGGGCATATCCACGGTGAAGACCAGTGTTGTGACGCCAGCGGCTTTAGCGCGTTCAAGAACGTTCTTCATGAAGCCACGGTCTTTTAACACGTAAAGTTGGAACCACATTGGGCGTTCAATCTTAGGTGCAACTTCTTCAATCGGACATACCGACACGGTCGACATGGTAAAAGGGATGCCTTTGTTGTCGGCGGCTTTTGCTGCTTGTACTTCACCGCGTCTTGCGTACATACCCGTTAAACCAACAGGCGCCAGTGCGATTGGCATCGCTAGCTTCTCGCCAAATAGTTCGGTTTCCAAATTTAGGTCCGACATGTCGTTGAGTACGCGTTGTTTTAGCGCAATCTCAGCTAGGTCAGCCGTGTTGCGACGTAGGGTATGTTCTCCGTAAGAGCCACCATCAATGTAGTGGAAAAGAAACGGTGGTAATTTCGCTTTTGCTGCGGCGCGGTAATCAGTCGATGCGGATATGATCATAATTTCAGTCCTAAATTCTTGGGATGTTGCTCTTCTTTGAGAGCTTGGTTTGGGCTGCTTTAATTCGGGAAAATGGCGTTAATACCCATGGGTGTTGATGTGCTCTAGTATCCATCCCGGAACTCATCAACTGTCTTATTAGACGGTGTCGCTGTCGGGGAATTGAGTATTAACGCCAAGTGCTTTTGAACGACTTATGGTTTACATAAGTGCGTCGGTCATTTTGAATCCGTAGATAACCACTAGGCCGATGATGCCTGTCATCACCAAGTAGTAGAACGTTGGAATGATTGTCTTACGTAGGGTTGCACCTTCGCGTCCTAGCAAGCCAACAGTTGCTGATGCCGCTACCACGTTGTGAATCGCAATCATGTTACCTGCTGCTGCACCAACGGCTTGTAGAGCAACAACCACCGCACTAGAGATAGTCAGAGTCTGCGCTACTTCGAATTGGAACTGGCTGAACATCATGTTTGAAACTGTGTTCGAACCTGCAATGAAGGCACCTAACGCACCAACCGTTGCACTCAATGCTGGGAATGCGCTACCAACGAGGTCAGCTGCGAAGTTTGCCGTGGTTACGGGCATACTTGCTAAATCTGCGCCGTTCACACCAGAGTTAATGAAGATACGAACCATTGGGATGGTGAACACCAACACAAAGCCTGCGCCAATCAGAGTCTTGCTCGATTCACCGAAGGCTTTAGCCAGTGGCGTTGCGCTGCGAGATTGCATGAGAACAGCAACCAGCGCGACGAAGACCAAGATACCGCCCGGTAGATACAGAGGCTGAATCGCAGTGCTCACACCGGTTTCACCAAGGATGTTGCTGAACGATAGGCTAACGCTCTTCAGTAGGCCTTTGAATTCAGGGCTCACGCGGCTCGCAACCAAGGTCACCGCTAGCAGCACGTATGGTGCCCATGCCATCGCCATGCTCATCTTCTTATGGCCTTGATTGTTGTCGTCAAGGTCGATTTTCAGAGAACCTAGCCATTCTGCAGGCCACTTGTCTTCGCTCTCAAAATCCCATTTTGATTTTGGTACGAGGAAGCCACGTTTTGCTGCAGTAACCACAATCGCAAGGCCAACCAAACCACCAATCAGTGATGGGAATTCAGCGCCTAGGAAAACACCTGTTAGTGCGTAAGGAATAGTGAAAGCAGCACCTGCGAACAGTGCGAACGGCAGGATATCTAAACCTTCAGTCCAGCTTTTGTTCTTACCGAAGAAGCGAGTCAGCATCATTGCCATCAATACAGGCATCATCACACCAACAGAAGCATGAATTAGCGCAACGCTTGACGTGATTTGTTGTAGATAAGCATCCCATGTTGAGCCATGAGCAATCAGGCTTTCACCGATGTTGTGCGTGTCCAATCCTTTGTTCACACCAACGATGATAGGTGTACCAACCGCGCCGAATGATACTGGCGTAGATTGGATCATCATGCCCATCAGTACCGCAGCCAGCGCAGGGAAGCCGATAGCAACCAGCAGTGGTGCAGCGATGGCAGCTGGTGTGCCGAAGCCAGATGCGCCCTCAATGAATGAACCGAAACACCAAGCAATGATGATTGCTTGAACACGACGGTCAGCGGATATATCAGTGAATCCGTTGCGGATGGTGGTGATAGCTCCGGTGTGTTTCAAAGTGTTTAATAAGAAGATGGCGCCGAACACAATCCAGAGAACCGACACTGTAATGCCGAAGCCTTGGAATACAGAAGCCAGCACGCGAGTGCCAGACATGTCCCAAGCAAGTAGGGCGATAGCAACGGTTAAGGCAAATGCCACAGGCATCGCTTTTTTTGCAGGCCAGTTAAGGCCAACCAGCAGAATCGCTGCAACAACTATTGGTGAAAATGCCAATAGGGCTAGTAGAGTTTCACTCATGGGTACTTCCTCGTACTGTTTTCAAACGTTCATGTTTGAAGTAAAGATCACGTTATGGTTTGTCATTATTTGAATCGCTTTGGCCTCTAAACGGGAACCTTCTTTAGGCGAATCTTGTAATTGGAATGACTGTTTTTGTAATTGTTTTGTTAATTTGGCGTGAATTTACCCCTTTATTTTTTATTGATATAGGGAAATAATGAAAATAATTAATTCCAAAATTGGCATAATCAGATGCGAGCAGACGATTTGATCCTGTTTTCACAGGTGGTAGAACTAGGCAGCTTCAGTAAGGTGGCAGAGCAAAATAACCTTACAAATTCGGTAGTTAGTAAAAGAATTGCGCGTTTAGAGGAAGAGATTGGCGTGCAATTATTATATCGAACCACGCGTAAATTGACCTTGACTGAGGCGGGCAAGGCAATGTTACACGGGGCCAAAAATGTGAAGCAGGCAGCTCAAGAGGCTATGGACGCAGTTTCAGGCTTTGGTGAAAATGTCAGTGGTCATATCAAAATGTCAGTGCCTACTATCTCCGGAGATTTGATTCTCGCAGACGCTGTGGCCGAGTTTTGTAATATACACCCAGGTTTAACGGTCGATATGTCTCTGAATAATCGCTTTGTCGACTTGGTTGAGGATGGTCTCGATTTGGTGATTCGAACCGGCTACTTGGAAGATTCAAGCCTCATTGCTCGTCATATATTGGATTCACAATGGGTGGTGTGCGCTTCGCCGTCTTATATTGCTAAGAACGGTAAGCCGATGCTGCCTAAAGATTTAGTGCAGCACAATTGCTTGCAATACGCCTATCAAACAACGGGTGCTAGCGAATGGCAGTTTCTGCATAGTAAAGATGGCTGTACCGACAATGACAAATATATCGTGCGTGTTGCGGGCTCTTTTTCGACTGACAATGCGACCGCGTTAAGAAAAGCGGCGCTGGGTGGGCATGGTGTGGCGTACGTACCACGTTGTCTGGTTTATCACGACATTCGCAATGGTCAGCTGGTGGATATCTTCCCTGATTTGGTAGGCAAAAAGTTGGGAATTTATGCGGTGTACCCTTTTACTCGCCAGCCACCAAACAAGATTAAGTTATTGATTGAACATATCAGAACGCGCTACTTGACGATTTCTCACTATTTTTAATAAGGATCACGATGAGCTATTTAAAAGAGTATCCATATCCAATCACCAATAAACAGATCGTCAGCGATGACTACTTTGGTCAGATAATCGAAGACCCATATCGTTGGCTAGAAGACGACAGAAGTGACGAGACCGCGAAGTGGGTGGCGAGTCAAAACGCAATCACGTTTGATTACCTCGCTCAAATCCCGTATCGCGCGGAACTGAGAGAGCGACTGGCAAAAGCACAAGACTACAAAAAGAGCTCGCAGCCGTTTGTGCGAGGTGATTATACCTATTTCTATAAGAATGATGGTCTGCAGAACCACAGTATTCTCTATCGTCAGAAAGAGGGGCAACAGGTTGAAGTCTTCCTAGATCCGAATACCTTCTCGGAAGACGGCACCACATCATTGGGCTCAGTTTCGTTCTCGAAAGATTACAGCTTAGTGGCATACAGCATCTCTGAAGGTGGTAGCGACTGGCGTAAGATCTTCGTGATTGATACCGAGACTAAACAGCAGCTTGAAGCCGAAATCACTGACGCCAAATTTACTGGTATTTCTTGGTTGGGTAATCGCGGCTTTTATTACTCTAGTTACGACAAGCCAGACGGCAGTGAACTCTCTGCTCGTACTGAGCAACACAAGCTGTACTTCCATGAGTTGGGTACAGAGCAAGCTAGCGACAAAGTTATCTTTGGTGAGAACAACGCTGAGCAGCACCGCTATGTATCAGGCTATACCACCGAAGACGACCGTTACTTGATCATTCTAGGGCGAGAGTCGACATCGGGTAATAGACTGTTCTATATCGATTTAAACTCACCAGAACAACAGCTGAACACGCTGATTGATCATGTGGATAGCGACATTTATCTCATCGATAACCAAGATGAGACCTTCATTCTATATACGAATCTTGATGCGCCTAATGGCAAGGTGGTGAGCTTTGGTACTCGCGATGGGAAATGGCTCGAAATCATCCCTGAAAAGCCACAGCCATTGGATATCAGCACGGGTGGTGGCCACTTGTTTGCTCACTACATGGTGGATGTGGTGTCTAAGATTGAGCAGTTGGATTACCAAGGTAACCTAGTTCGTGAAATTCATTTGCCTGGGTTGGGAACGGCCAGTGGCTTAGGTGGAAAAAACGAGCAAACTCAGCTTTATTACACCTTTACCAACTATGTAACGCCGCCAACGATTTTCTCTTTCGATGTCGAATCAGGCAATTCTGAAATCTACCAACGCTCTGAGTCTCCGTTTGAGTCGGATCAATTTGAGTCTAAACAAGTCTTCTATACCTCGAAGGATGGCACCAAGGTTCCGATGCTTATCTCTTATAAGAAGGGATTAGTGTTAGATGGCAATAATCCAACCATGTTGTACGCCTATGGTGGCTTTAACGTTAGCCTAACACCTTCTTTCTCGGGCACGGTTGGCAGTTGGCTAGAACTGGGTGGCGTATATGCGGTGCCGAACCTGCGTGGCGGTGGTGAGTATGGTAAGGCGTGGCACAAAGCGGGAACTCAGCAGAAAAAGCAGAATGTCTTTGACGACTTCATTGCTGCTGCCGAGTTCTTAATTGAAGAAAACTACACCAGTAGCGATAAGTTGGCGATTCGCGGCGGTTCTAACGGAGGCTTGCTGGTAGGAGCTTGTATGACACAAAAGCCTGAGCTGTTCCAAGTGGCTCTGCCTGCTGTTGGGGTGTTGGACATGTTGCGTTACCACACATTCACGTCTGGCGAAGGGTGGGCGTACGACTATGGCACATCCGCGCAGAACAGAGAGATGTTCGAATATCTGCTTGGCTATTCTCCGGTTCATAATGTGGTGCGTGGCACGGATTATCCAGCAACATTGGTGACGACCGCTGATCACGATGACCGCGTAGTGCCTGCTCACTCTTATAAGTTCATCTCAGAGCTGCAAGATAAGCATGAAGGTAGTGCGCCCGTGATGATTCGTATTGATGTTAATGCGGGCCATGGCGCCGGAATGCCGCTCAGCAAAGCGATCGATCTCACCGCCGATATCTACGCATTTACTCTGTTCAATATGGGGGTTGCGTCTCTAGATTCACTTTAACGAATGCTTGATTCTAGATAACTGGGTATTTTACTCAGACCAAGAAGCCTCAAAATCTACCTTAGATTTTGAGGCTTTTCATATATATGAAAACCAATCAAAACTGCGTCATATTTCCTTCACTTTCACACACTGTTTTCCGTGATAGCCGCCACCAATACTGATGAAATGAAAGCGATTTCAAGCTGATATCTCACGCAATATCAACCGTAACCTGTTGATCTTAAATCAGTAGTTTTCGTCATGGATATTCTAAAAGTTTCATGGCATTTAGGCTGATTTATCAGTGTGAACAGCAACCAACTTTTCAACGCTTTCATTGCTTAATATTTCCCTGTTCGATGAAAACTCAAAAAAATAATAGGGAATTACAATGCAAAAATTTAAGCTTTTGCCAATAACGGTCGCAGTGGCGGCTTCGCTTGCTTCACTCTCTTCTTTTGCTGCAGAAACGGATCTTGCTGCTCTCGAGCAACGAATCCAAGAGTTGGAATCTCAAGTTGGGGACATCAAGTATGTTGATGATCAGCAACAAGCGGTTCTAACTTCAGAAACAACTGTGCCAGACGGTATCGTCTTCTCTGGTTACGCTCGTTACGGCGCTCACTACAAAAGTGGTGATGAGCGCTACGTAGACATCGGTACAACAGGTCGCTCAGTTGGTCGTTTAGGTAACGAAGCCAATGGTGGTGAAGTTCAGTTAGCTAAGCTTTTCCAAGCTGACAACGGTGCTATCTGGGACATCGTATTCATGGCTGATCACTGGGAAGCAGACGCATGGGCTGATGACGGTGGCCTGAGCATGAAAAAAATGTACGCTGGTGTAACCAATGTATTTGAAAGCCAGCCTGAGCTTTACATGTGGGCTGGTCGTGACTTCCATCAACGTCCGCAACAAGGTTTGAACGATTACTTCTGGATGACACACGATGGTCAAGGCGCTGGCTTTAACAACCTAGATTTCGGCGGCGCTAAGCTAGATATGGGCTTTGTTGGCCAAGTGAAAGGCGGCCTCGTAAATGACAATGGCCGATACGCCGTGACAGCGAAGCTACACAGTATTGACGCAGGTATTGGTAATCTGGATTTTTACGCGAACTACGGTTTTGCATCGAGCGAAGCGGATACGTCTACGACGACTGAGTACGTATACGATCCAGTGACAGATTCAATGCAGCCTGTCGTGACTCAAGGACAAAAAGTCAGTGACGAAACGGCGTACCTGGTAGGTGCAACCTTAGGCTTGGGTGAGTCTAACAAGTTGGTTGTTAAGTATGGTGACGGTGCGGATTCATCAGTGTTTGACCTAAAAGGTGACTACCAAACTTTGTACGCAAGTGTTGAAGGTAGCTACGCAGCAACAGATAACTTCATCATCGATTACTTAGTGTCGTACAAAGACAACTCTGGTTCTGATCTAGACCGCGAGAACACGGAATACGCTGGTATCGTTCGTCCACAGTACCAATGGGATGATGTTCACTCTACATGGTTAGAAGCTGGCTACGGCATGGTTGATTACGATGACGACGGTGAAGAGAACGCATGGAAAGTAACGCTTTCTCAAAACGTTTCTCTAGGTGGCTTACCTTGGAGCCGTCCAATGCTTCGTTTCTACACAACCGTGGGTGATGTAGAAACCAAAGGCAACACAGTGAAGACAACGAATGTTGACACATTGTCGTTCGGCGCAATGTTTGAAGCTTGGTGGTAATCACCAATATAGAAAGAGCGGCTCTTTGAATTCGGCATATTTTCAAAGAGCCATGCTTTCGAATATCCATGCTTTTCAATAGTACGTAAATACTGTCCATTTTAGCCCTAAAGGCAGATTGATTAGGGCACGTTTCAATTAACTCCATTCTTGGGCACATTTTTGTGCCCTTTTTTTCGTCACTAGATTAGGGATTTACTATGAGACTTTCTTCCATCGTGTCTCGAGTTTATTTAGGTTTCTTCGTACTGATTGTGATCATGCTGGGTTCTGCATGGTTAAGCATCAGTAGCAATAAAGACATCACCACTCGAATCGAAAATATCACCCAGCAAGCTACGCCATTAATGCTTCAATCTTCAACGTTAACCATCCGATTTCTGGACATTAATCGCAGCACCACACCCTACTTATCCGCTAACTATATTGATGAACTTGAGCCACTGAAACAAACCGTCTTAAACAACATCGAGCTATATCAGCAGCAATTAAACTGGTTCGAAGGTAAGGGCGTAGCTGGTTCACAAATGGAAGCCATGCTTAACAACATCACTCAAACAGGTTTGTTGACTATCGATAAGATAGAGCAGGTATTAGAGCTTCATGTTGAGTATTTGGATAGCAAAGATCTCGGTTCGATGGGACAAGCGCAATTTCAATCTGTGGTGGGACAGCTCAATAATACTTTGGTGAATCAACTCGCGAGTGCAGATTCAGAGCAGACACAAAAGGCAGTCGAAGCTTTGTTGGTGCAATTGAGTTTGATTGCCGCGGAAGCCAACGAAGCGTTTTCACTGCAAACATCTTCGGAGGTTCGTGGGGTAGAGCGTCGCCTACAAAGTCGCAAAGAGCGATTCGAACAAGCGGTCGCAGATTTAGATAATCTGGATTCATCTTTGCTGCGCCGCAGTAAACAGTCTTTATCACTGCTCGCTTCACTCGCGTTTTCAGCCAGTGGTTCAGTCGCTATCCATAAAGAAACCGTCAAACTCGATGAGTCTATCTCCCTTCAAAAGCAGGAAATTGAACAGCTAATCGATCAACAGTTAAGTCACTTTGATGAGCTTTCAATGTACGCTGAAGACACCGCGACACGCCTGTATCACGAATCGATGGACTCTTCACAGCAAGCCCTTGTGATGCAGGGTTTTATTGCACTTGCTTCCGTGCTTATTGCTCTGTTGATCGGGGTGAATATTGCCAAAGGTATCCGTAAACCAAGCAAGCTGCTACAAAGTGCACTCGACCAAGTTGCCAAAAAAGACTTGAGCGTGATGGTTCAGTATCAAGCCAATAATGAATTTGGTTTGGTGAGCGATAAAGTCAATTTGGTGATCAGTCACCTGACCCAAATGATTGACAACATGCGCCACTCCTCAACACGTTTAAAGGAAGCTTCCCTTGAGAACCAAAGCACCAGTCGTTCTCTGAGTGAAGCGATGCAAGAACAAACCAATCAAACGGTGATGGTAGCGACAGCGATGGAACAAATTGAGTGCTCAGTGACGGAAATAACTCAGGCGGCCAACCAAACTCTAACGCTAGTGACCGACGCGGTATCCAGTTCCAGTGATGGGCAAAAGACCATGGATAAAAGCGTCGAATTGATGGGCAGCTTAGAAAATAAGCTGGCGGAATCAACGGCGACCATTGGTCAGCTTGAAAGTGAAAGCGCCAGTATTGGGTCCATTCTGGATGTGATATCTGGGATCTCTGAGCAAACCAATTTACTGGCGTTGAATGCGGCAATAGAAGCCGCGCGCGCGGGAGAGCAAGGTCGAGGGTTCTCTGTGGTCGCCGACGAAGTGAGAGTGTTAGCCGCAAAAACCAATGCATCAACGCAAGAGATTCACCATAAAATTGAACGGCTTCAAAACCGTTCTAAATTGGCTGTTGGACAAATCAATCAGTGCGTTGCAGATATGGCGCAATGTGTTGAGCAAACGGGTGAAGTGAATCAATCCATATCGACCGTCTATGGCTTGCTCAATGAAGTCGAACAAAGAAGCCATCAGATCGCAACGGCGACCACAGAGCATCAAGTTGTCGCGTCCCAAGTGACGCAAAGTATCAGCCAGATACATGAATTGGCAGAAGAAAACTCCCAACGTTCACAGGTCCTCTTTTCCCACGGTCAGCAATTAGAAATCATGTCGCAACAGCAATTCTCACTGACTCAAGAGTTTAAGTTACCGAAGCCATCTGAAAATAAGGATTAGACATCTATCTGAGTCTTAATGATTGCATGCCCAGCTTTTTGCTGGGCATTTTTGTGTCGGGTCAACGGAGCATTAATGTGAGTGTTCATGAGATGAAATGTTCTCATACAATTTCGAAAGGCCATTGAAATAACAAGGTCACTTTCCCCGTGTATATTGCCGTCAGCTGCGGATTCATCATCAAATAACGTTTTCAAAAAATGGATGTAGGCGGGCTTGTTTGATCTGACGAACAAGTAACCGAGCGCCATCTTGATAATATGAACAATAATCTCATGAAACTGTTTCATGGCGTGAAGTTAATCTGTAAGCGCTTTCATGATTTCCACAACTGGCCTTTTTACCTCCAACTTTAGTGTGATGACACTCACTTCAACTAAAACGTAATTTCTTAATAATCGTTTTGTAAGCGGTTACAAGCTAATGAAGTATCGAGGTTCGAGTGGCAACAATTAAACACGTATCAGAACATGCAGGTGTGTCTCAGGCGACAGTGTCTAGGGTTATTAATGGCACTAGCAGAGTCAGTCATGACAAGAAATTAAAGGTTGAGAAAGCGATCAAAGAATTGGGTTATCGCCCGAATTCTATCGCTCAAGCTTTGGCTTCAAGTCGTACTGGTAGTGTGGGTGTTGTTGTTCCAGAACTTGGCGGTTCTTTCTATTCAGGCATTTTGCATTGCATAGAAGAAAACCTACGCCGCTTTGGTTACCACGCTGTGGTTACAGCGGGTTCGAATACTGAGCAAGGGCAACGTGAGTCTGTGGAGTTTCTGTTGGGGCGTCGTGTTGATGCTTTGATTCTTCATACTCAACTGCTCAGTGATGATTATTTAATTGAATTGGAAGAACAGGGGACCCCTGTGGTTTTAATTAACCGCTTCATCCCAGAAATGGCGATGAGTTGCATTGATATTGATAACGAAGTCGGGGGGCTACTCGCTACTCAACATCTTTTGCAAAAGGGACATACAGATATCGCGTGTATTACCGGGCCTTTAGATAAAGCAGATGCTAGGGGGCGTTTGCAGGGGTATCGAAAGGCCTTGGAAGAAGCGGGTGTGCCATACAATGAAGCCTTAGTCTCGGAAGCGGGCTTTACTGAAGAGACGGGCATCAGTGCTATGAAGAAGCTGATTAATCGTAAGTGTCATTTCACAGCAGTATTTGCTTCGAATGACCACATGGCATTTGGCGCCTTCGAGGTGTTGCATCAAGAGGGACTGTCTGTTCCTAAAGATGTATCACTGGTGGGCTTCGATAACACCATCTTCGCGCGCTATCTGACCCCTAGTTTGACCACCATTAATTTCCCTATTGAAGAGATGAGCGTTGAAGCAGTACAGCTCACTCTACAAAAGCTAAAAAAAATCAAACATGACGTGAACTTTAAATTGCTGCCGACGTTGGTCACTAGAAACTCGGTATCGGATTTACTCGTTACCCTATAAAAATATTAAGGATAGAACATGAAATTTAAGACCTTGGCGCTTTCGTGCGCGGTTGCTTTAGGACTAGGTGCAACAGCAGTAAATGCTGCTGACAAAGAGATTCGTTTCGACGGTTTCCCTGATTTTGATAGCAGCCTGAAGGTATTACTGCCTGATTTCGAAAAGGAAACAGGGATTAAAGTTGATTACCTTATGAATAACCACGGTGACCACCACACGAAACTAACCACTAACCTAGCAACGGGCTCAGGTGCGGGTGACGTGATTGTTGTGGACGTTGAGAAAATCGGTCCATTCGTGGGTTCTGGCGGCCTAGTTAACCTGTCTGAAAACTACGGTGCAGATAAATACGAAGAACGATTCGCACCTTACGCTTGGGCACAAGGAAAAGGCGCTGACGGCGACATGTACGGGATTCCTGTCGACCTGGGCCCAGGTGTTATGTACTACCGCACCGATGTGTTTGAAAAAGCGGGCATTGATGTAGAAGAAGCAATCAAAGATTGGGATTCATACATCGCTGCTGGTGAAAAACTGAAAGAGCAAAACGTACAACTTATCGCTTCGGCAGCCGACGTGGCACAAGCGATTATCTTCACGACCGTTCCTGAAGGTGAAGGTCTGTACTTTGATAAAGATGGCAATCCAGTGGTGACATCTGAGCGTTTTGTTCACGCTTTTGAAGTAGCAAAAGAGATTCGCGACAAAGGCTTAGACGGCCGCATTTTGGCTTGGTCTAACGAATGGTACGAAGGCTTCCGCAACGGCACATTTGCAACTCAACTTTCTGGCGCTTGGCTTCTTGGTCACCTAAACAACTGGATTGCACCTGAAACTAAAGGCAAGTGGGCAGTAGAAAACCTACCTGATGGTATCTACGGCAGCTGGGGTGGTTCATTCCTTTCAATTCCAACTCAATCAGACAACCCAGATGAAGCTTGGGCGCTTATTGAATACATGACGACGGATCGTGAAGTACAGCTTAAACACTTCGAAACGATTGCTGCTTTCCCAGCGAACATCACCACGTATGACGATGAGCTTTTCCAAGAAGAGATGGAATTCCTAGGCGGACAAAAAGCCCGTCTTCTTTTTGCTGAAGTGGCGCAAAACATCAAGCCAGTATCTCCAGCTCAAGGCGACCACGTTGCACGTTCTATTATCTTAGAGAACGCATTGATGGAAGTACTTGATGAAGGTAAAGACATCAAGACTGCGCTTAAAGAGGCAGAGCGTCTAATCAAGCGTCGCACGCGTAATCTTTAATTTGTTTTTACTTTAAGTAAGTGAGGAAGCGTGGATAACGCGCTTCCTTTTTAAGAGGTCGTTACTATGAATCATACAGCGAGCACAACGATAGAACCTGCGGACAAAAGCCTTTTTTCTCGTCTAAATTTGAAAGCGCTTACACCGTATGGATTTCTTCTGCCGTTTCTGATCATTTTTTCTGTATTTGGGATCTTCCCGCTGTTGTTCTCTGTTTACCTGTCGTTCCACGAGTGGAACCCGGTAAGAGGCATGGATGCGATGGAGTTCGTTGGTTTTGAGAACTATCACATTGCTTTAACGGACCCATGGCTATGGCGTTCATTGAAGAACACGCTTTGGCTAGCGATCACTTCAGGCGTGGCTCAGCACTTAGTCGCTATTCCAGTGGCTTACATGTTGGTTTCAATGGGTGACCGTATGCGTCACTGGCTAACATCGGCGTACTTTCTACCGTTCATTACATCAACGGTCGCAGCGTCACTGATTTTCTTCAATATGTACTCTCCTAACTCAGGAATTATTAACCAAACGCTAATGGCACTAGCCGATAGCACGCTGTTTGGTTGGGCATTCGCTTGGGTTAACGATTTCCAACCCATCCGTTGGTTAGACGATGCCACTATGGTGAAGCCGTCTATCGCAATCATGGTTTTCTGGAAATACACCGGTTTTAACATCGTCCTTTACACCACAGGTTTAATGACGATTCCTAAAGACATCTTAGAAGCTGCACGTATGGATGGTGCCAATGCCTTCCGCCGCTTCTGGAACATTTCACTACCAATGATTCGTCCATTCATCTTCTTTGCTATCACGATGACCATCATCGGTAACCTGCAAATGTTTGAAGAACCGTTCGTACTAACACGTGGTACAGGTGGTACTGGCCAATCTGGTTTAACTATCTCTATGTACCTCTACAAAGTGGGTTGGGAATGGTTAGAAATGGGCACAGCGTCAGCAATTTCATGGCTTCTGTTTGCACTGATCGCGTCTTGTACTTTGGTTCAATTTTTATTCTTCGGTAAGAAAGGCTTAGGGGAACATTAAGATGTCGACATCAATTAAGACAAATACCTCACCATTAAGTGGCCTAATGCCAAGCGAACGCACCATGTACATCATGACTAAGATCTTGATGGTCATGCTCGGCATATTACTGATTGTTTCCGCAATCATTACGGTGTTCCCGTTTGTGTGGTCAGCACTGCTTTCAACACGTGACCGCTCGGAGATCTTCGGCTCGGGCATTAGCTTTGCGATTGGCGATAGCCTGGCGATTAACTACGCCAAATTGCTTGAAATCATGCCGTTTTGGAAAGCGATGTTTAACTCGATTTATGTGGCTTTCTTAGGCACCACCATCTCGCTGCTGTTTTGTAGCATGGGTGGCTACGCGTTTGCTGTGTTTAAGTTCCGCGGTAAGAACGTGTTGTTTGGCATGCTGGTTGGCTCAATGGCGATTCCGCCGGTGCTTAGCTTGATCCCTTACTTCATGATCGTGAAATTCTTAGGCTTGTTGGATAACCACATGGCGGTATGGCTACCGTTCACTACGACACCATTTGGTATCTTTTTGATGCGTCAGCACGTGATTGCATCGATTCCAAAAGAGCTACTTGAAGCGGCGAAATTGGATGGTGCTGGTGAGTTCAGAACGTACTGGAGTGTGGTATTGCCACTGATGAAGCCTGCCTTAGCAACACTGGCTATCGTTCAGTTCGTTTTCTTCTGGAACATGTTTATGCAGCCTCTCGTGGTGCTTAACAACCCAGATAATTACGTGATTACACAGGCGCTACGAAGCGTTCAAGGCATTCCGAATACGCCATGGGGCGCGGTAATGCTAGGCACCACAATTTCTATTTTACCACTCGTGATTACTTACTTGTTCGCATCGAAACAGATGATCAGTGGTTTAACGTCCGGCGCAGTCAAAGGTTAGGTTTAAGGGTTATAACAATGAATAAATATCAACTTCCAAGTGATTCAAAGTTACGCAGTAAGGAATTTGTATTCGGTGTCGCGACATCTTCATACCAAATTGAAGGCGGCGTTGAAGAGGGCGGTCGTACACCGTCTATCTGGGACACTTTCTGTAAGACGCCGGGTAAGGTCGATAACGGCGACAATGGTGATGTGGCGTGTGACCACTACCACTTATGGAAACAAGATATCGAGATGATTCAAGGCTTAGGCGTTGATGCTTACCGTCTCTCTATTGCATGGCCGCGCATCCTGCCACAAGACGGTGTCGTGAACCAGCAAGGCCTAGAGTTTTACGGTCAGATCATCGATGAGTGTCATGCTCGTGGCATGAAGGTATATGTGACGCTGTATCACTGGGATCTTCCGCAATACCTTGAAGATAAAGGTGGCTGGTTAAACCGCGAAACGTCTTACAAATTCGCAGAATACGCAGAAGTGGTGAGTAAATACTTTGGTGACAATATCGATGTGTACACCACGCTGAATGAACCGTTTGTGTCTGCATTCCTAGGCTACCGCTGGGGCGAACACGCGCCAGGTATCAAGGGCGAAAAAGAGGGCTACCTAGCGTCTCACCACCTAATGCTGGCACACGGTTTGGCAATGCCGATCCTTCGCAAGAATGCACCTCATGCTAAGCATGGTGTGGTATTCAACGCGACGCCAGCTTACCCGCTGACGCCACAAGACCAAGCGGCAGCAGACTACTGTGAAGCGGAAAACTACCACTGGTTCATCGACCCAGTATTGAAAGGCGAGTACCCACAGCTGGTGGTTGAACGCCAAGCGATGAACATGCCAATGATCCTTGAAGGTGACTTAGACATCATCAGCGCTCCGGTTGATTACATTGGCATCAACTACTACACACGCAATGTCGCTCGCTTCAATGAGAACGGCGATATTGAATCGGTGAAACAAACTGAAGCTGAACACACTTACATCGGCTGGGAAATCAACCCACAAGGTCTAACCGATTTATTGGTAAGACTGGATGCGCGTTACGAAAATATGCCTCCAATTTACATTACTGAAAATGGTGCTGCAGGTAACGACGAGCGTGTTAACGGACAAGTGATGGATGATCAACGTGTTCGCTATTTCCAAGGTCATATCGAAGCGGTTCACAACGCCGTTGAAGCGGGTGTGAAAGTCGACGGTTACTTCGCTTGGAGCCTGATGGATAACTTTGAGTGGGCATTCGGTTACTGCCAGCGTTTTGGCATTGTCCATGTTGACTACACCACCCAAGAAAGAACATTGAAACAGAGCGCAATTGCGTACAGAAATATGCTTCTAGAGCGCGCTGAGGAGAACAGATAATGGCTAAAGTAGAATTTAAGAACATCAAAAAATCATTCGGTAATGTTGAAGTCGTCAAAGAGTTTGATTTTACGGTTGAAGACGGTGAGTTCGTGGTTTTCCTTGGCCCATCTGGCTGTGGTAAATCGACAACGCTACGCATGCTAGCTGGCCTTGAAAGCATCAGTTCTGGTGACATTGTAGTTGGCGGCAAGCTGATGAATAAAGTCGACGCGAAAGACCGTGACTTAGCGATGGTATTCCAAAGCTACGCACTGTATCCGCACATGACGGTATACGAGAACATCGCATTTGCTCTTAAACTGAAGGGCATGCCAAAAGCAGAAATCGACGTAGAAGTGCTAAAAGCGGCGAAAATGCTAGAGCTTGACCCGCTACTGAACCGTAAGCCAAAAGAGCTTTCTGGTGGTCAGCGTCAGCGTGTAGCAATGGGCCGCGCAATGGTTCGTACACCTAAGGTTTTCTTGTTTGATGAGCCGTTATCTAACCTAGATGCAAAACTTCGTGGCGTGATGCGTGAAGAGATCAAACACCTACACCGTGAACTGAAAACCACCACGATCTACGTAACCCACGATCAGATCGAAGCGATGACACTGGCAGATCGCATCGTGATCCTGAAAGACGGTTATGTTGCTCAAGTGGGTACGCCAACCGAGGTGTTCCAGCGTCCGGCAAACAAGTTTGTCGCGCAATTCATTGGTAACCCGTCAATGAACATGTTGGAAGCAAAATTGATTGAAAAAGAAGGCGAGTACTTCGTTGAAATCGGCGATGTTCATATCCCACTGCCTGAGCGCTTTAAGTCTCTGGCGTCTAAGAACCTAGCGCTGCATTTTGGTGTTCGTCCAACAGACATCCACCTACGTGCCGAGCAAGTTGACCACGACCGCGTGCTGCCATTCCCTGTGAAAATCAAAGACAAGGAACTGCTGGGCGCAAGCATTCTTCTGAAAACAGAAATTGGCGGTCAGCCGTTGATGGTTGAAACCCAAGCCGCTGAAGTGGATGTAAAAGATCTGACGCTTTACTTGGATCTGGATGCTTTCCACTTGTTCGATGCTCTGAGTGAGAACTCGCTAGCGAGCTAGTCAATCAATTTAAATCAGTCATTGAGCTGACACCAACCAACTTACGACAAATTGTTTTGGCTCCTCCTGATTTGGGAGGGGCTAGGGATAGTGATGATGAAATTCGGATATTTTGACGATAAAAACAAAGAATACGTAGCAACCACACCGTGTACACCGATCAAATGGTGTAACTATGTCGGCACATTAGATTTCGGTGGCATTGTCGATAGCAACGGCGGTGTACTACTATGCAAAGGTGATCCAGCACTTAACCGCATCACCAAATACATTGCTCAACTGCCAAACTCAGATTTCAAAGGTTCGACCCTATACCTCAAGGTACGTGATGAAGCGGGCAATGTAGAAGTATTCTCACCGTTCTACACACCCACTCTGAAGCCGCTCTATAAGTTTGAAAATCACACCGGTTTGTCATACACCACCATCATTGCAGAAGCATTTGGTGTGCGTTGTGAAGCGACTTTCTTTGTACCGAAAGCTGACCAAGTACTGCTACAAGACATCAAAGTGACCAATATTTCAGACAAAGCACTGCACGTTGATGTGGTACCTGTGTATGAATTCACACACTTCGATGCGCTTAAACAGCTACTCAATGCGGACTGGGTGCCACAAACCATGACGCTAAAAGCACACCAGCAAGAGTCGGGTCATACCGTGCTTGAGCAGTATGCTTTCATGAAGCGTGACTACGCGGTGAACTTGATGACAGCGGATCGCCCTGCGACGTCTTTTGATGGTGATCGCCAATCGTTCCTAGGGAATTTGGGCTACGGCACATGGGCAGCACCAGAAGCACTAAACAATGATGAATTAGGCAATACTGAGTGTTTGCGTGGCGACAACATTGGTGCACTTAACCTGCGCCTAGGTTGGTTATCTCCAGAGCAGACAGAACGTACAATTGTACAAATCGCGCAAGAACAGAGCCTGGAAGCTGCACTTCCTCTGCTGGCTAAATATCGTGACCATCAAGTGGTTGATTCAGCTTTCGCTGAACTGGCTGAACATTGGGATGGTTACCTACAAGCGGTTCAGGTTGAAACGCCAGACCCTGCTATGAACTCGATGCTTAACGTACATAACCCACGTCAGTGTCACACCACTAAAAACTGGTCTCGTTACCTGTCTCTGTACCAGCTTGGCTATGGCGCACGTGGCATCGGTTTCCGTGATTCTTCGCAAGATACGTTGGGCGTGATTACTCATATGCCAGAAGAGGCGCGTGAGTTCATTGAGCGCTTACTATCAGTGCAAAACATCAATGGTTCTGCGATGCACCAGTTCTTCCCATCAACCATGGAAGCGAACGCGGGTGACTCACGTGAAGAGGAAGATCGTCCGGATTACTACGGCGACGATCATCTGTGGATCATCTACGCAGTCACTCAATATGTGAAAGAGACAGGCAATGCTGATTTCTTGAACAAAGTGATTCCGTTCTATCAAAAAGACAAAGCGGGCAACCCTGTGGAAACAGGCACCGTTTGGGATCACTTGTGTCGCGCGATCGAGTTTACCTACACCAATACGGGTGAGCACGGCCTACCGTTATTAGGTTTTGCAGACTGGAATGACACGGTGAACCTGCCAACGGGTGCTGAGTCGATGATGGTCGCTAACATGTACGGTAAAGCCCTGCTTGATATGCTCGACCTCTGTGAGTTACGCGGTGAGGAACAGCTGACCGCTCAGTTCAAAGAGCAATACCAACAAATGCAGAGCACAGTGAATGAGTGCGGTTGGGATGGCGAATGGTTTGTGCGTTACTTTGATGAGCAAGGCCTGCCAATTGGTTCTCACAAGAATGAACAAGGGCAGATCTACACTAACGGTCAAAGCTGGCCTGTGATTTCTGGTTTCGCGACACAAGAACGTGCCACACAAGCGCTAGATTCGGTTTACAACAAGCTGAACACGACCAATGGCATTAAGCTTTCAACACCGGGTTACAACGGCTTTGACCCGCAGCTAGGTGGTGTTTCAACTTACCCACCAGGTGCAAAAGAGAATGGCGGTATCTTCCTGCACTCTAACCCTTGGGTGATGATCGCAGAAGCGAAAATGGGCAACGGTGAGCGTGCTTACGAGTACTACCGTCAAATCAACCCAGCTTCTAAGAATGATGACATTGATACCTTTGAATCTGAGCCTTACTGCTACCCACAAAACATTTTGGGTGATGAACATAAGCAATTTGGTTTAGGCCGAAATGCGTGGCTTTCTGGTACTTCATCTTGGACATACGTTGCGGGTACGCAGTGGATTCTGGGTGTTCGTCCTGAAGTGGATGGCTTGCTGGTGGACCCATGTATTCCTGCTGAGTGGCCTGAATTCAAAGTGCGTCGTCAGTTCCGTGGCGCGACCTACAATATCCATGTTACCAACCCAAATAACGTGTGTAAGGGAGTGGCAGAGATGAAGGTCAACGGTGACCTAATTTCAGGTAATAAAGCGCCAGTGTTTACCTCTGGTGAGCACACCATCGAGGTGATTTTAGGTTAACAAAGAGAAGGGCGCTTTATGCGCCCTTTATTGCTTCTTTAGTTTGGTTCTTTCGTTGCGTTGTTTCGTTAGCAATGCGTTCTCTGGGGGCTGATTTCGCATTCAGCGGCTGTCTTACTTTGCTTGCCTTAGTTGGGTTGATAGTTGGCTTGGCATTGCCAAGTAAAGGTCTGAGATTGGTTCGGGCTAAGTGTCAATAAGCCGATCTGGTTATTGAACGCATCAGCTGGGCAAGTCATTGGTTCTATTGCAATACTTTGCTCGCTAGTTGGCGTGTAAAGCTGAACGAATGGGTAGCTCGCGTCTTGTTGGTAGCGAATTGCGGCAGACGAATCTGAGCGTGTAAACGCAAGTTGGTTGGTTGTCTTGGAATCAAATTCAAAGCAGTGATTTAAGCTTTGATTGGTGAGTGAATCGTCCAAAGACAAACGATCAAAAGCGTGCTTTTCACCATTGGGTAGGTCGTTTTCGTGTATGACCTCAGAGCAAGGCGACATAGCGAGTCCACATTGTGCTAGCTCAGTGCCGAGTGAAAAATAAGGGTGCCAAGCATCACCGAATGGGAAGGTTGAATCACCCAGATTAGAGACGGTCGTTGAGGAAGAGAGTCTACCCGTGATGTCGATAGTTAAGGTGACTTCAAGGTTGAACGCAAACGGGAAAGCAGGATGCAAAGACGACGTTTGATACTGCAACGTCACACTGGCAGATTCTTCAGTGGCTACGCTGTTTGTGATTGAAAAAGGTTGGTTGTAGAGCAGGCCGTGTACGGCGTGATCAGACCAAGGAAAATTAGCTGGGAGTTGATGGTTTTGGTTATCGAAACTGTAACGACCTAAGTTTAAACGGTTTGGAAAAGGGAATAATTTAGCACTGCGGGAAAAGAACGGATGTTGGTTGATCAGTTCATCATAATTCTGATAACCACAAATAAAAGAGAATGGACTGTTATTTACGATATATTTATTAATAACAGCACCAAATCCATTGATTATTTGAAGTTCTATACCATGTTGGTGGTTTATTAATGTGACAGAGTCAATATTTCCAAATTTTTCATTTATAATTTTAAACATGTTGATGTCTCCATTTTTAAAAGATATTAACAAGAAGAAAAAAATATTCAATGGCGGTTTTAAAATGAATAATAAAATTCCATATACGAGCTACTCAGGAAATTCAGAACACTTGTGTAAAAAAGGTGATGCAGTTGAATTTATTCAACCTTGGTACACGCCAATTTCGACTACACCAGAAAATACCGGTATGGCAGTCGGCGGAATTGGTAACACATTTACACTCACACCAAACGGCAACACGCCTAACTTCAGCTTTATTCCGGGAATCTTTGTCGATTGTTCAGAGCAAGTTATTAATTTTAATGATTTTTATGCGTCAGTGATGAATGTGCCAACCATCGACACGCTGCAAGTTCTTAATGAACAAGAGCTAAGCGTTCACCTGAACTTCTATCCTGCTTTGTTTGATGGCAAAAAGATTGAAAGTAGAGAGATGTCGAATGCGATTAGTCTCATTCAAGCAGCATTAAAAAATGGTCTCTTCTACCAAGAAAATAAAGCTAACTTTACAAAATGGAACGTTGAATTTTCAAATAAGACTCAATTGTTGATTGCAGAAGATTCAGGTTCAACTATTTGTCAATTATATGTCGCCTTAGATTTCTTTAATGGTTTATTAATAAATGATACAACGAGATTATTATCACTCACTGCGGGTGATAATAATGATATGGATAGTCTCAATAGCTGTGATATAGATAGCGTTAATGGCAGGGATATAGAATACCAAGCTTTATATCCACTGGCTGAATATAAATACAATAGCTTCGATGATATTAATATAAAGCGTAAGGTAGTCTCTCCGATCGTTAAAGAGAACAAACGCCTTTGCTCTTTACCGATGCACTGGAATCACTTCGAATTAACCAATAATTCATCGCAACCACGCGTGATTACGCTTGCTCAGCCGCTACAAAACTTGATTGGCTCTACCTACCAAAAAGGCCGTGATGGCATTCAGGATTCGGCATGTACCTTGTCTCAAAATCCGATTGCTCAGCAGCATGAAGTGGTTAACTTAAAAGGTGAAAGTCACAGTTTTACGGGTGTTCAATTGTCTAGCCAATCGCCTTATCGAAGCGATATTGAAGGCGAAGTGGTGTTTGGTGTTCAAGCAGATAACCATTTGACTGAATCTGGTAAGGTTTCGATTTCTGTCAAACCAACGCTTTATACCTCTAAGACTGCTCAGCAAACAGAGTTCGCACTGAAAACAGGCCGTACCAACGCGGAATTCCAAACCGGCATTTACACAGGGCGTGAAGCATTGAGCGCATTGGTGGTGGTTCAGGTTGAATTGGAACCTGGCGAGTCTGTTGACCTGCGTTTTGCACAGGTGATGGCTCACAGCAAAGTCATGCTTAATGGTTGGCACTCAGATAAGGCTTACACGCAATTCTACCCGCAAGTAAAGCCTGCATTACCTATGTTAGAAGACATGTTGCCTAAGCTCGAAACCATTGAGCAGCAGATCGTCGAACAACAAACAACTTTTCTAGAGCAAGCTCAAAACAAGATCTCGCAGCCTGAATCGGCACTTCGCTATGCGACGATGGCGATGAATTCATTGTCTTTCCTAGCGGAATCAACGGTATGGGACAAAGAAGATAAATTCTTAGTAAAAGAGTGTGTCGACTACCCATTCTTTAACTCTCTGGATGTGTACTTCTACGGCTCATTCTCGCTGCTTTATCTGCTGCCTGAGCTTGATGGCTGCGTGATGAAAGAGTTCTCGAAAGCCATTTTGGCCGAAGACTTCACTCAGCGCCGATACTGGGAATACGAAGCGACACCGAATGCCGAATTGATTGATGACAAGTACCAAGGTGTGCGTGCTATTCGAGGTGCGGTAATCCACGATTTGGGTAGCCCATTCGACATTCAGCCCGATGCTTACAGTTGGCACAATGTGAAAGAGTGGAAGGACTTAGCGCCGAAATACATTCTGATGGTGTACCGCCATTACCAAAACACCCAAGATCTCTCTGTGGTTAATGAGTGCTGGCAAGCGGTAACTGAAAGCATCGATTTCTTATCGAATTTGATCGCTGAGGGTGATGATTTGCCGCTAACCCGTGGCACAGACGATACCTTTGATAACCTAGCGTCACATGGCATCTCAATTTATTGTGCGAGCCTTTGGGTTGCTGGCTTGCAAGCGGCGAGTGAACTTGCACAATTGATGGGTGAAAGCGTGCGAGCTAGCGGTTACTTAACGCGTTCTAAAAAGGCGTTAGCCACGGTTGAGCAAAGCTTGTGGGATGACAAAGAGGGTTACTACCACTTCTTCGTGACGCCAGTTCAAGCTAAGCATTTAACAGGTGAAGGCTATCAAGCTCTGGAAACCTTAGGACTTTCATTGACTGGTGATGCGATTGCTGACAAGAACACGCTCAATACCTATCTCAATGAAACGGATACTTCCATCAGCATCAGTAAGGTATCTCAAAGAGTCTCTAAGAAACGCTTGCTGAGTGAGACGGCGCCACAAGCCTTTACTCAAGAATACTTAGATTTAGTGCCAGATTCTGACAACAGTTTTGGTGATGCCTTGTTGGCCGACAGTTATCTAAAACTCATCGGACTCGAGGGTATTTTTCCGCAAGAGAACATCCAACGCGCACTAGACTATGTTTATAAGCACAACTTTGAGATTAACAGCCCTAAGCTTGGGGTTGCGAATATGACGTTGGCCGATGGTTCGCCGCATGAAGCGTTCCAAGCACAAGACGTATGGATTGGTGTGCAGTTTAGTGTCGCAACGGCGTTGAGTCTGGCGGGTAAATCTCAGCAAGCAGAAACATTGATGGATACCGTGTATACCGCGCTGTATGACTATTCAAAAATTCCATTTGCAGCGCCAGAAGGGTTCAACTGCTCTGTGTCTGTCAATGAGAAAGATCTTATGGAAGCCTTTAAGTTGACACAAAATGATGCGAAAAACTGGCTAAGTGTACTTAAATGTCAAAACTGTGTGCTGTCTGACGGTCGGATTAATCCAGCATTGACGAAAGATACTGATAATTTTGTTAAAATGGTGAGCGGTGAAATCCCGCTAGAAAAGCTGGCAGGCTTACACAAATGGTTACTGAGTACTGGCTTGAAATATACGGCTGGTCGTTACTTCAGACCGGGGATGATCTTCGCCTACATGTATTAACTTAATGACACGATTTTCAGCTAAAGCAGTGGTATGCAGGTTGAAACTGATGGGGAGCTTAAAGCTCCCCGAATGTCATTTGATTAGGGATTCGAGATGCGCACTAAAACAAAAAAAACAACAGTATACGATGTAGCAAGACTGGCTGGTGTTTCTCCCAGCACCGTGTCTCGCTTCCTTAATCGAACCACTTATGTGTCTGACGATAAAAGCCAAAATATTGAGCAAGCCATTAAAGACACGGGCTACAAACCTAACTTCCAAATGCAAGAAAACACCAACCGACGTTCACTCACCATTGGTGTGTTGGTGCAACACCCTGACAGCCCTTATACCAGTCGTATCCTCAACGACATGGAGAAAACCCTGATAGCTCAAGGCTATTCGTTAGTGATAGCAACCGGGCATTGGCAAAAAAAGCTCGAGATACACGCCTTAGAGTATCTGGCTAAGAGCAATGTCGATGGAATGATCATCGTAACAGGCAGCATCACCAAAGAGGATATTGCCAAGTACGCGCAAGACATCCCGATTGTCGCGGTCGGTTATGATTTCGCTGAAGACAACGTTCGTTCAATCAATATCGATAATGTGCTAGGCGGTTACATGGCGACGCTTCACTTATTACAACAAGGGCATGTGAACATCGCCCATATCAAAGGGCTTTCGAGTCAACCAGATGCGGGTAATCGTTTTGAAGGCTATAAGAAAGCGCTGCAAGAGGCGGGCATTAAGGTGATGCCAAAGCTCGTCAAGCAAGGGGATTTCAGTAGTGAAACTGGCTATGAGAAAACCGTGGAATTAATTGAATCTAAGATTCACTTCTCAGCCCTGTTTGCTGCCAATGATCAAACGGCTTACGGCGCTATTAAGGCGCTCCATGATCACGGCTACAAAGTGCCAGAAGATGTGTCAGTGATTGGGTTTGATGACTTGCCAACGTCTAAGTATTTCACACCTGCGTTAACAACATTAAGGCAGCCAATTGAAGAGATTGGAGAGGTGTGTGCTCAGTCGATTTTGAACTTACTTTCAGGTGAGAGGCATGAAGCACGACTACCACCGATAGATTTAATCGTCAGAGAGTCGACCAAGTCTCTGTATCGTTAGTTGTGAAATGATTGAATCATAGGGAGTTACAGTCAAAGACACATTATTTCCCTTCAGAAACGAAAAATGTCGCATCCATGCGACATTTCTCTTTTGGCGGCCAAACCAGTTTTGCTATATCCATTCTAGATTTCAATCCATTAGGAGATTATTCAGAATGTAATTATAAGACGCTGTTAATGTTGATTAGTTCCCTTTATGCGGCATTTTTTTTCGATTTATCTTCTAAGTCGAATGACGCAGCGATTAATTTCTTGGTGTAGTTGTTTTTCGGCGCATTGAAAATCTCTTCTGCAGACCCTTCTTCCATTACTTCGCCCTTCTGCATCACCAGTACGCGATCCGACAGAGCTTTCACTACCGAGAGATCGTGGCTGATGAATAGGAAGCCGATATTGTGCTTAGCTTGAATGTCTTTCAGTAGGTCGATCACGGTCAGTTGTACTGAGCGATCGAGTGCTGAAGTCGGTTCATCCAGCAAAATGAAAGAGGGCTCTAGAATCAGTGCGCGAGCAATCGCGATACGTTGTCTTTGCCCGCCAGAGAACTCATGTGGATAACGGTTTATTGAATTCGGCTCTAAGCGAACTTCAATCAATGCTTTGCGCGCTCTTTCTAAACGTTCTTGCTTGGATAGATGAGGTTGATGCACCGTTAAGCCTTCGGTGATGATTTCCCCAACTGTCATGCGTGGTGATAAAGAACCATAAGGATCTTGGAACACCATTTGGACATCTTTCTTGAGCTTGTGACGCTCTTTATCATTTAATAAGCTAACGTCTTGGCCTTTGTAAACAATACGTCCGCTGCTTGGCAACAAGCCGATTAATGCACGTCCAAGGGTTGATTTACCTGAACCAGATTCACCAACAATGCCTAGCGTTTCGCCTTGCTTAAGATTCAACGAAATGCCTTTTACGGCTTCGAAGTACTGGCTTTTACTCTTGATAAAGTGTGATCTCATCAAGAACTGAACTCGGATGTCGTCAGCACACAATAGTTCTGGGGCTGTCGCCTCAACAGGAACCTTAGCGCCTTTCGGAATCGAGTTAATGAGCATTCTTGTGTAATCATGTTTAGGACTATCGAACAAAGATTGAGTCATCCCTTCTTCTACGAGCTCACCTTTACACATCACTAGCACGCGGTCTGCAAAGTGTTTCACCACACCTAAGTCATGGGTGATGAACAAAATTGCCATTCCCATCTTGCCTTGGATCTCTTTGATAAGAGCAAGCACTTCAGCTTGAACCGTTACATCTAATGCAGTTGTAGGCTCGTCAGCAATCAGGATATCCGGTTCATTAATCAGCGCCATTGCGATCATGATGCGTTGCAGCTGACCACCCGAAAATTCGTGAGGGTACTTGGTGTACGACTTTTCTGGCATTGGCAAGTGCACAAGATTAAACAGCTCAATCACTCGCTGTTTGGCTTGAGACTTTGACACTTTACGATGCCACATAATAGCTTCTGCCACTTGAATGCCGACGCGCAGGTATGGGTTCAAAGATGTCATCGGCTCTTGAAAGATCATGCCGATTCTGTCGCCACGAATCGACTGCATTTCACGCTCTGATTTTTCGAGAACAGACTCGCCTTCAAACTCAATTTGAGACTGCGGATCAATAATGGCGTTGTCTGGAAGTAGACGCATCAGTGCGTTGGAAGAGACAGATTTACCAGAACCTGATTCACCAACAATGGCCAAGGTTTCGCTGGATTTAAGGGTAAAGTTAACCTTTTTCACCGCATCAACGATTCCATCGTTGGTTTTGAAGCTAACGGAGAGGTTATTGACTTTAAGAAGAGCCCGGTCCGACATGATATATCCTTATCAATTTAAGACATTAGGTGAAGATTGAACTTCTGACGTTGTTTTAAGTTGCCCAAAATGGTGATGAGCACGTTGAATTTGTTCTAGTTCGAGCATCCAATGCGAACTGCGCTGAGCGCTGCAAAAAGCGATCAGGTGATTGAGCAAACCTTCGCTCTGCTTTTCCAATAATCCAAAGGTACGTTGAATCAGCTCAGTGTTCTCCAGAGAGATAAATTGCATCAGAGCGTAAGATTGATTCAAGGTATCGAAGGCTTGTTGGTGCTGACCTAATCGGTTGAGTATCTCTGATTGAGCGACGCTCGCGTCTCTTAACCCGGCAAGCAAGCAGGCAAATTGGCAAGGCTTGATATCGCTTTGGTATGCTGCATCTTGGATGTGATGAGGAAGTGAGGTTAGAACATCACCATAAAGGCGTTGTGCTTCTGGCCAGTGACCTTGTTCCATTAATTGTTCAGCTTTTAGGTAGTGCATCCAGCATCGTTCAATCTCCATATCCACATCCTCAATTTATAATATCAGAAAATGTTAATGATATTTATTATCAATTGCAAATTAAAATCATTCACATGTTAAGTTGGTGAATTAAATGACGAGCTATTCCTAAAAATGGCTTAAATTGTGTGTTATTTGTTCAGTTGAACAGCTGTGTAGCGTAAGTCACTAAATTTGTAGGAAATTACATCTACACTGATTTTATCTACACCCAAGTAATGAAGGACTAAGGAGGCGGCGATGGCGATGCAAAGACTCAATACAGAACAGCTGTATCAGGTAGCGGATTTAGACAAGCTACCATGTAAGTCGACCAAAGAACTGGCTCCAATTGACGAAATCGTCGGGCAGGAACGGGCACAAAAAGCCGTTGAGTTCGCGATGTCAATCAAGGAAAAGGGTTACAACATTTATGCGATAGGGCGAAATGGTCTGGGTAAACGCACCATGATCTTGCGCTATCTGAACCGTCACCCTCAAGAAGTGCAGGAGCTTTTTGATTGGTGTTATATCGCGAACTTTGAAGATATTCGTACACCTAAGGTACTGAAATTGCCGCGTGGCGTTGGCAGCAGCTTAAAGCAAGATATTGAAAAATTGATGCGTAAACTGCTGAAAGGTATGCCTCTAGCGTTTGATAACGAGATGTACTTTAGCCGTGCTGACAGGCTTAAAAACCAATTAGCAGCTAAGCAACAAGCCGCGTTAGAAAGCATTAGCCAAGAAGCGAAAGACAAGGGCATTAACCTGACGATCACCACTCAGGGTGATTACCAGTTTGTGGCAATGAATGGCGATGATCTTCATACCGAAGAGAGCTTTGATCTGCTTTCGCCGGAAGAGCAAGATCAATTCGATAAAACCATTGATGGATTGGAAGTCGGCCTGCGAACCATCTCTCGTGAACTGACGGAACTTGAAGAGACGTACACTGAGAAAATTCAAAAGCTGAATGATGATACGGCGCGAGATGTGATCACGCACTTCATCAAGCAATTGAAGAAGGATTACAGCCAATATCCAGACATTAAAAAGTACCTAACGGCACTGCGTAAAGACATTGTCGACAACGCTGACATCTTCTTAGAAGAGAGCACTGAGCAAGCCGAAGTTGCAACCGCTTCTTTGGATAAGAAAATGCCGCGTCGCTACAAGGTTAACGTGATTGTGAGCCAAAAGGAGGAGACTCTGCCGATCGTGGTGGAAGAGAATCCAAATTATCACTCTCTGTTTGGCTATGTAGAAACGGCGACGTTCAAGGGTACTGTCTTTACTGACTTCTCATTGATTCGCGCAGGTAGCTTACACAGAGCCAACGGTGGCGTATTACTGATGGATGCGGTGAAGGTACTTGAGCAGCCGTACGTTTGGGAAGGCTTGAAACGAGCACTGCGTTCACGTCAATTGAGCTTCACTTCATTAGAAAAAGAGGTGACCTTAACGGGGGCGGTATCGCTTGATCCAGAACCGATTCCATTGGATGTTAAGATCATCCTGTTTGGCGATTACCGAACTTACCAACTGCTGCAACACTACGATGCAGAGTTTGGTGAACTGTTCCGTGTAACGGCCGATTTTGAAGATGAGATGAAGCGTACTCCCGATTCTGAAATGCATTACGCGCGCTTTATTTCGAGCATCGTGCACGACAACAACATGCTGCATTGTGACCGTAAAGCGATCGCTCGCATCATTGAGCACAGCTCTCGTCAGGCGGGTGACCAAGGTAAATTGTCTCTGCACTCTGCTCACATTGCTAATCTGCTTCGTGAATCAAACTACGTGGCGAGAGGCTCAAAATCGAACCTGATTCGTGCAACGCACGTTGACCAAGCGTTATCTAACCAACAGATGCGTGTCGGACGACTGCAAGACAGCGTGATGGAAACCTTCACTAACGGCACAACGCTAATCCATGTTGATGGTCAAGCGGTTGGGCAAGTGAATGCGCTGTCTGTACTCAGCACGACGGATCATATGTTTGGTGCGCCGAACCGAATCACGGCAACCACCGCTTACGGTGATGGTGAAGTGATTGATATTGAAAGAAACGTAGACCTAGGTGGCAGTATTCACTCAAAAGGCGTGATGATCTTGTCGGCTTACCTTTCTTCCGTATTTGGTAAGACAGCCAAAGTCCCGCTCACCACTAACATCACCTTCGAGCAATCGTATGGTGGCGTCGATGGTGACAGTGCGAGTATGGCCGAGTTCTGTGCGGTTGTATCAGCGTTCTCTAAGCAACCAAACCGTCAAGATATCGCAATTACAGGCTCGATGAACCAGTTTGGTGAGTCTCAGCCAATTGGTGGTGTGAACGAGAAAATTGAAGGTTTCTTTGATGTGTGTGAAATCAAAGGGCGTTCAAACGAACAAGGGGTGATCATCCCGCGTTCAAATGTTCACAACCTGATGCTGCGTAGCGATATTGTGAAAGCGGTTGAAAAGGGCGAGTTTAATATCTGGGCGATTGACCATGTAACAGAAGCGATTGAACTGTTCACAGGCAAAGCCGCAGGTGAGGCGAGTGATGAGGGTAGTTATCCAATTGATACTATATTTGGTATCGCCCAAGCTAAACTGAACGCACTGCGCAAATAGTTTGAATATCTAGATACACAGTTTAATAGCTAAGCTAAATAGATAGATAAACAAACAGATAAACAGCTAAAACGCAAAAGCCATCGATTCTAGAGTCGATGGCTTTTTTGTTGGTTACGATTTGGTTTACCAGTGAGCTATTTGTATTTGGTCAGCTTGCTGTATTCGGTGAAAGTCGCGTGTTAAAAGGCGTTACCCATTTCGTAAGCAAAGCTTGGTGCCATCGAACTTCAGTTTTGCCAACAAGTGTTTGGCGTTAGCTCGGCCAATATCATCAAATTCGACACCGTATCGAGCGTAGTGTGTCGATTTCTGTAGATTGCAGACGATGCCTCGCAATGGCGGAATCAGTGGTCCGTTGTAGTTCTCAGGGGTTATCTCAATAGACACGCGATCGGCAATCTGAATCGCACGAGAGGTTGGTGAGGTAACGAAACGACAACCACTTTTCGATAAGTCTCTTATCTCACAGTTTGCTCGCTGGTCGTTGAAGATGATTCTTGAAGCCAGATTCACTTCATAGCGTGTTTCTTTACGTAGCTGTGTCACTTGCATCGTGCTTGGTGTAGACAGCACTAGAATAGGGAAGGGTTCACCAATCTTATGGTGAATTTGGCTTCTAAAGTGGATAAGCGCGCCTTCACCTCGTAGAGAATACGCACGAGCGGTCATCCAAAAACCTTCTTGAAAGAAAAAGTTCAGATCTTCATTGGATACCTCGGGAACCTCAACCACAATACAGTTATCACTGTGCGTTCCGATAAACTTGGTGGTGGCGAGAAACTTCGTGCCAACGGGAGTCGAGACATTTAATGTCAGCTCACTGCCGTGCTCAATCATGGCCAGTGCATCAGTGCTATTGATAGTGGAAACGGTGCGATTACGAGGGTCTTGAAGTGCCTGATTATGCTCCAAAGGCTTCTTCAGGGGTGCGTTCATTATATGTTCTCCATGCGCCAACATGCGTCTGTTAGTTATACTGGTAACTTGCTAACAAGGGGTTATTACGTGCTAGATTTAGTGGACGTACTCACATAGATTTATAGAGTGCCTTTTATCATTGCTGATTTTATATTAAGCCGATTGCACTGAATTATTTGCTGTGTTTGTAAGTACTTAGTTTTATTTATATGCACTTGCGCTAGTCTATTACAAGGAACTCATACTTCAAACTTTTATTGTTTGTCGTATCAATTATTTGCAGGAGTTGAGAATGCAGGCAGTAAAATGGGATCATGAAGTGAACCAGATCACGGTAGAGTTAGAACCCAACCAGTTCGCGGTCGTTAAGTATCAAAAGGACGGAGATGTACTACATATCACGTCGACACGCATTCCTGATGAACTGCAAGGCAAGGGCTTTGGGAAGGTGATGATGGAATCGGTATTGCCTGAAATTGAACAAGCGGGCTTCAAAATTGTGCCGGTTTGTAGCTATGTGGTTCACTACATGAATAGGCAGCCACAGTGGTCACACCTTCTATCCGATAAAGCATAACAACGAGTAATATGTCTCAATCAATATCGTCGAATAATCGAGCTCAACCTGAAGCGGGTTCAAGTCAAAATCAGCCAGAGCTTTATCAACAAGAGTTTTATCAAAATGAGCTTTATCAAAAAATAGCGACCTCGCTGGGTTGTCATGAAGGGTTTGATGTCCAAGTGATTCAACGCCTATGGGGTGGATATGGCGAGTTAGTTCGCTTAGTCTTTTCTCAAGAAAGCAGTGCGGAACTCAAGAGTGTGATTGTTAAACATGTCGCGTTGCCAGATAAAGCTGAACACCCAAAGGGTTGGAATACCAAACTCTCTCACCAACGAAAGGTACACTCTTACCAAGTGGAAACAGCTTGGTATCAGTCATTCACCCAACAATGGGACGAGCGCTGCCCTGTACCTGTTGGGCTGCAATGTGAACTAGAAGAGAATGAGTGGCTGATAGTGATGCAAGACTTAGCGGATATAGGTTTTCCGTTAACCTCTCATTTTGATGTTCTTGCTGCTTCTGACTATCAGGCACCTAGTTACACACGAGAAGAGCAAAAACAACGTAATGCTTGCCTTAAATGGCTCGCTAACTTTCACGTAAAGCACATCAATATCAATCAAGAGCAGTTGTCATCATTGTGGCAAGTCGGTACTTATTGGCATCTAGATACACGTCCTGATGAGCTCAATGCCTTGGCTGATTTACCATTGAAGAACCAAGCCAAGCACATCGACCGTTTACTAAAAGAATGTCCATATCAAACCTTGGTACATGGCGATGCTAAGCTCGCTAATTTTTGTTTTGATTCTGAAAGCGAGCGCGCGGCTGCGGTCGATTTCCAATATGTGGGCCACGGCTGTGCGATGAAAGACGTGGCCTTGTTCATGAGCAGTGCGGTGAGGCCGCAAGATTGCGCAGAGCTTGAATCACAAGTCTTAGACACTTACTTCCAACACTTGAAAGAAGCATTGGCGCACTATCAGCCACAGCTTTCGTTTGATGAAGTCGAAGCCGCATGGCGACCAATGTTTTGCGTGGCATGGGCCGATTTCCAACGCTTCGTAAAAGGCTGGAGCCCAGAGCATTGGAAGATTAATCCTTATACTGAGCAGTTGACCTTACGAGTGCTCACTCAATTAGACGAACAGGAGTCCGTCAATGTTCGATAGAACCGCGAGCTGGAAAACGCCGCAAAACTTTTTATTACTGATTTCGATTGTTGTACCGATCGCGTTTTCGAGCTGGATGGCTTTGCTTAATAACTTCGTGATTGAGAAAGCGAACTTTGATGGTGCGGATATTGGCTTGCTGCAAAGTGTGCGTGAGATCCCGGGTTTCTTAGCGTTTACCGTGGTGTTTGTGTTGGCATTCATTCGTGAGCAACGCTTCATGTTGATATCGCTGGCGATGCTCACTGTAGGCACCGCGATTACGGGTCTGTTCCCCTCACTCACTGGATTGTTGCTGACTACCATTTTAATGTCGACGGGCTTTCACTATTTTGAAACGCTGAAGCAGTCTTTGTCACTGCAATGGCTGAGTAAAGAAGAAGCGCCAGAGATGCTAGGTAAGATGATCTCAGTCGGCGCACTGGCATCCTTAATCACTTACGGATCTATCTGGGTGATGTTAGAACAGCTCAAACTCGATTTTGCTTGGGTGTACGGCATCACTGGCGGTATTGGTTTTATTTTGGTTCTGGTGATGACTTTTGGTTTCCCAGAGTTTCAAACCAAAACGCCACAGAATAAAAAGTTGGTACTGCGAAAGCGTTACTGGCTCTACTACGCGCTAACGTTTATGAGCGGTGCGAGACGACAAATCTTCACCGTATTTGCAGGCTTCTTGATGGTAGAGAAGTTCGGTTATTCGGCTGCCGACGTCACATTGTTGTTCTTGGTTAACTACCTATTTAACTTCTTGTTTGCGAAGCGCATTGGTCGATTTATCGGTGTGGTTGGCGAGCGCAAAGCGTTGATCTTCGAGTATGTGGGCTTGATTGGTGTGTTTGTCGGTTATGGCTTGGTGCAAAGCGCGGAATGGGCGGCGGCACTTTACGTGGTCGATCACCTGTTCTTTGCATTGGCGTTGGCGATCAAAACTTACTTCCAGAAAATCGCAGACCCTGCAGACATGGCATCAACCGCTGGTGTCTCTTTCACCATCAACCATATTGCCGCAGTCGTTATTCCGGTCGTGTTTGGTGTGATTTGGTTATCGTCTCCTGCAACGGTTTTCTACATCGGTGCTGCGATGGCGGCGGTTTCTTTGGCGTTGTCTTTAAACATTCCTAAGACACCTGAAGAAGGTAATGAAGTGCGAATGTTTAGCTGGCGTTAATGCTAGATAGAGGCAAATAAAAAGCTCCAATATCGCTATTGGAGCTTTTTTGTATGTGGCGTTTGATGATCAAGAAGCAATATCTTTATGCGGATTACTTCCTAGGCCACCTGTTTTTCTAAAGAGCCTGTAAAGCGTTTCCTGTAGCTGCGTAACATGCTGAGGCTGACTATCGCGGTTAGGGTCTCGGCGAACAGAATACTTGCCCAAATCCCTTGTTCTGGGAATAGCTTAGGTAAGATGACGATGCCTAATGCGACGAAGACAAAACCACGACCAAGAGAGATTAGTGTTGCTTGCTTAGGCTTCGCCGTTGCCTGAAACAGGTTGGCGATCACCAAGTTGACTCCCATTAGTGGTACAGCAAAGAAAAAGAACGTTAAGGCGGTTGCAGCTAGCCCAATCAAATCACTCGAATCACCTAAATATAGGGCTGCGATTTGAGGCGCACACAGGTACACAATAATCATAAACACCAAGCCACTACCTATTGCACTTTTTAAACCTAAACGAAAAATTGCTTCGATGCGGTTTGGCTGGTTAGCACCATGATTAAAGCTGATGATTGGCTGGCAGGCTTGAGCGATTCCGACCATCACAAACAACGCAAATACCCCGATGTTTGCGGTTAAGCCATAGGCGATAATGTGATTCTCACCAAACTGATGCAGCAACACGTAGTTGAACAATAAAATTGTCATCGCTGCGGTCACTTCAATGAAGAAAGTTGGCGTGCCTATTTTTAGAATGCTTGGCAGTTTGTTAAAACCAATCCCTTTTAAGCTCAGTTCCAAGGTGCCTTGTTTACGTACAAAGTGGCTTAATAAAATACAAGCGATGACACCTTGTGCAATGGCTGTACCGTAGGCTGCCCCTTTCATTCCCCAGCCCCATTTCAAGACGAAGAAGTAGTCCAACACTAGGTTGACCACGGCACCTATCGACATTGCGTAAGTCGCCAGTTTTGGGTTGGTATCGTTACGAACAAAGCACGACATGACCCAAGCTAATGAGTACAACACAAAGAATGGCAACATCACAGACAGGTAATCGTGAGTCAGTTCAGCCATGTATCCAGAAGCGCCCATTAACGCAATAATGTCGTCCAGAAAATACAGAGCGATGCTGACTGAAATGGTACTAAGTAGGGCAGTACTGAGCATTGATTGGCTAAAGAGAGTTTGACCCGACGCCGAATTTCCTTTGCCGACTTCAATAGACATAAGAGCCGCGCCGCCAATACCCACCATCATCGCGATAGCGGTAAATATTGAGAAAGCAGGGATGGTTAGCGCGATAGCACCAAGCCCATCTGGGCCAACACCGCGTCCGACGAACCAAGCATCTCCCATGATGAAAAGAGACTTGATCACCATGCCGGTTAGCGCTGGCCAAAGGTATTGATAAAAGGATTTAGATATTGGATCGGTTTTTAGGTTGATGGCCACTGGAGTTAGCTCCCAACAAATTGGATTTAACCAAATTGGATGAAATAAAGAGGGAGCATTATCCGAACTTAACTGGATTCTAAAAAGGGATGATCTGCTTATTATGTTGCACTATCTGCACATCGAGTTCGAAACTCTGCTGGGGACTCTTTCACCTGCCCTCGGTAAAAACGGCTGAAATAGGCTGGGTCTTCGAAGCCTAGTTCAAAGGCGATGGTTTTAATTGTCTTGGTCGAAAAGATCAACTCTCGATTCGCTTCCAAGATGATTCGATCGTGGATCAGTTGGGTGACTGTCTTACCTCGTTCAGCCTTAACGATCTCATTGATGCGTTTGTTAGTTATCGATAGTGCTTGAGCATAAAACTCACAACTCTTGTGGGTGGTGTAGTGTTGCTCAATCAAATCGACAACTTTATTTACTCGGCTGTCGCGCACTTCGCCTTTCAATGATGATTGGGTTGCGAAGCGTAATATGTAGCGCAAAAAGCTATTCATGAGGGATTCTACCAAATCCCAGTCGCTCTCTTCTCGTGCACATTCTTCTTTAATCATAGTGAAAATAGGCAGTAGGTAGCGGTTGCCTTCTTCACTGCAATCTAAGTAGGGAGGGCGACTTTGATGCATGGCAAAAACGGTGTCGACCAGTTGTGTGTTGCGATGGTTGGTTTTGACAAAGCCTGGGGTAAACACCAGTAAACGAGCGCTTTCTCCCACTAGTTCAGATCGGTGAACCTGGCCTGGAGCAATGGTAAAAATACGGCCGACCTTGTTGTCATAGTCTACAAAATCAATGCTCTGACTGCCTAAGCTATCCACGCACCACACCAACTCCCAGTATTCATGTCTGTGCGGTTCTAAGAACGCGTCGTCGCTGTTAGTCAGTTCCTCAACCCTACAAGGTTGACCTTTAATCAGGCGCATGTGTTTGATGGGAGTTCTCATGACATTCCTTGGTTGAAGGTAGGCTGTGCAGTTAAGACTAGAGCCGTTGTTCTCGGCGTTTCTAATGTAGTCGATAGTGACTTTTAAGTCATTCGATTGCTGCGTTATTGGCTATTTCATATGAGCAGTGAACTAGTGGAGCGTTGGAACTGGTTGAAGTATATGAGGTGGAAGTGAGAGAGAATTTTAAGTCGGAGTCGTAACTAAATAAACCCTAGAGACTCATTGCGAGCCCTAGGGTTATATCGACAGATTATTAGCTTAGCTTAACTTAGTTGTTACTTACTGTTTTCAAAGAAGAGCGTAGCTTGAAGATTCCCTTTGGTGCTTTGGTTAGCAGGATGCCGCAAAGTAGAGGAATCATCATTACAAGTGACTGTTCAGATAGAACCTCACCATTGATGTAACAAGAGATCAGTAGTGCAACCACAGGGAAAATTAGGAAGCAGATAGATGCTTGGAAAGGTGTCGAAACCTGACCTAATTTAAAGTAAGCAACAATGCCGCCAACACTCGCCACAAAGCCTAGGTAAACCACAGCAGAGATTGAGTCCCAAGTGAAAGATTCAATATTCACGTTTTCACCTATAGCTGATACAGCAAATAAGAATAGAGCTGCAATTAAGCTTGGTACGGCGTTGTAGGTCAGTACTTCAATACCTTTGCAGTGCTTTTGAACCAGCACATACATAACAGCGTGAATCGCAACAGCAAGACCTAAGCAAACCGTGCCAATAAGGTAGTCATCACCACCCATTTGCATTTCATTGCCAAGGATTAAACATAGGCTCACAACAGCTGTGACCAAACCAAAGATTTGATGTTTCGCTAATCGTAGACCTAAGAATAAACCCGACATCAGCATTACTGCTACGGGCATGTTGGCGAAGATGATCGACGCTAGACCAGAAGAGATGTATTGCTCACCATAGATCATCAAAGTGAACGGAATAGCAAAATACATCAGTGCCACAATAAGCAGCCATTGGCGCTTACCTTTAGGGAACAGCAGTGGTTGGTTGAAGACTTTCGCCAATACCGCAAGCAGAGGGGCTGCAAGTAAAAAGCGCAACGCAGTAGCAAAAATAGGTGGAATAGAATGCAATGCTACTTCCATAGCGAACCAAGTGGTTCCCCAAATTAAGCAAACAGAGACAAAAAGCAAGATAGTTAGCGACTTCGAATTCATGGTGACTACTCATTAATAATTATTTTAAATCATAGGCTTGTAGCGCCTTAATGACGTGGCACAGTATAGAAAGGTAGTCGGAGAAAAGTTTTGCCTTTTTATCTATAATTTGAGTTTTTTGTAGGAATAAAATCTCTAATATAATTATTTTATAG